>JBAUOX010000297.1:0-10964 GCA_049579985.1 Isosphaeraceae bacterium
TTCCGCTCATCCCGCTGACCTCGCTCGCTCTCTTGCTTGGTGCCGCGGGAATGGGGCTCGGCATGGTCTGGAGTCCACTCGCCGCGCTGCCGATCCAGGCCGCCGATGCGCTCTTGCGGCTGACGGAGTGGATCGTCCGGTGGGGGGCTCTTCGGTCCTGGGGCCATCGATTCGTGCCCGGTCCCTCGTGGGGCACCGTCGCGGCCTTTTATTTCTTGCTGCTGCTGTCCACGGTTGCGGGCTCCGCCGGCATGGCCAAAGCCATCGGCCCACGAGGGCGAGGCTGGCGAATTGCGCTCTGGTGTGCTGTGCTGACCTCGACACTTCCGGGCTGGTTGCTGGGTGGACCAGGCCGAGCTTCCGCCACGATGGAGGGCGAGCTGCTGGCCGTCGGGCACGGCCTCGCGGTCGTGCTTCAGTTGCCTGATGGCCAGGCGATTCTCTACGACTGTGGCCGCATGGGAGACCCGCGCGTGGGGCGCCGGATCATCGCCCCGGTGCTCTGGAACCTTGGCCTCACCCGGCTCAATTCGGTCTACCTTAGCCACGCCGACCAGGATCATTACAACGCACTCCCGGATCTGCTGGACCGGTTCCAGATCGGCGAGCTTGTGATCCCCCCCGGGTTCGCAACCGAGCAGAACCCCGGGGCCTCGCTGCTGCTGGACCAGGTTCGGGCACATGGCATCCCGGTGCGCACGATCGCCGCTCCGTCAACCTGGAACCACGGCTCAACGCAGATCACGGTGCTCCATCCGCCACCAGACTGGCACCCCGAAACCCCGGACAACGCCCGCAGCCTGGTGCTTGACGTTGCCCATGGGGGCCGGCACCTTCTGCTCACCGGGGACCTCGATCAACTGGGTCTTGTCGAGCTGGTCGCCCAAACGCAGCCCGAGCCGATTGACCTGATGCTGGCCCCGCACCACGGCGGTAAGTCCGCCAATCCCTCGTGGCTCTATTCCTGGGCCAGGCCCCGGGCCGTCGTGGTCAGCCAGCGCCCCTCGGTCTCCGGAACAACCGACGCCCTGTCACCAATTGAGCGAGATGGAATCCCCCTTCTGCGCACCTGGGAGCGCGGAGCTATCCATTTTCGATGGAGTTCTGATCGCATCCTCACTAAAGGCTTTCTGGATCGAGACGATCGCCCCCACGTGCTGCTCACAGGTCTCGGGGCAAATTGAACTGACGCCGATTACGCCTCTGTGACAAATACTACGGCTTCGAGAAATGCATCGGCGATCGAGCGCCCTCACAGAACTCGCCTCAACCGACCGATTGCATAGGCACGCCCTTGCGGCTATCGTGACCACTGGGACTGATCCTGAATCCGGCAATGCGTCCATGACGAGTTCCACAAAGATCGCCCCGCTATCCAGGAGTTCCGTCGAGAAAAGCGCATGGGCGTGGCACGTCTTGCGCCAGCAAGAGATTCTCAAGATCGCCGAACTGCTCCCTTGAACGAGTGTCGCATCAATATCCTCAGCTCCTTCGTGTAATCCTATTGCCTGCACCAGACCTGTCCTGGTTTGGAGACGTTCATGCCGATCCTCTATCATGGTACGAGTCATAACGATGCTTTGAACATGAGAGGAGCGCAAGGAACTGGTATAATTGATGTCACAAAGGGAAGCGGAGAGTTTGGCAGAGATTTCTACTGCCATCGAACAAAAGCCAGGGCATGGACTCATGTGATACACACATTTGCCACCCTGGCATGTTGATCATAACTATTCCCGACGTTACATACAATACTCTCACAATTAAACTGCTATCCATTCAACAAGCGAGGAGGCTACGGCAAGTTGTTCGATCGAGTGCAGACCCTAACAACTTTCTCGTAAACTCAGACGTTGTGGTCGGACCTATTGAGAACGATCAGCGGGTCATTCAGGAGAAGTTCGAGACACCAGCGGCAGGAACCGTATTGAATAGCGACCAAACAATAAGGCAGGTCTTACCGTGAGTAACCAACTGCATTACGTCCATTTTCTCATACAGACTACTCTGCGCCGCAAGAGAGGGTGGGTTGCACCCGCAGAACTGCCTGGCAACAAACATCACGGGGGAAGCTTCGCAATTCCGGTCGACAAATACTTTAAGCCTTTTGAGAAATACAATATTGACATTGCAAGAATTAGAGAGGGTCACCCAATAAGCGTGACTACATATTCTGTAGTTACATCGTCACATTTGCCCAGACTTACACTGTCGCTTACAACTCCACGTATATCATTTATCGCCTCTCCTTGGTCGGGGCGATGGCAGCCATTGCCTTATATTGGGGAGCTGTCTCATGCAGATTTCGCCTATCGCTTTATTGAGATTGAGACGGAAGGCGAGGATGATGCCGATCGATTGTACGATAAGTACAAAATGGTTTTAGTAGGCTGCCACCCTTTCTCCAAGTATGTCGGAATCGATGACGAAAAAGGTGACGGCCACCAAATTGATAAAGCTGGCATATCTTGATAAAAAGCCGTGAATGTCACGACCGAGGCGACATTCTCCGGGGGGGGATGGTTTTCCACGTGCTCAACCGAGGCGTGGGCCGGAGACTGCTTTTCACCAAAGACGAGGACTTTTGGGCATTCGAGCGGGTCGTTGAGGAAACGCTGCGAACTCGCCGGATGCGGTTGTGCGCTTAGTGTTTGATGCCCAACCATTGGCATTTTGTCGTTTGGCCCGAGCGGGATGGCGATCTTCCCGCGTTCATGCAGCAAGTGACCAACACGCATGTGAAACGGTGGAAGGAGCATCGTCACGAGATCGGGTACGGCCATCTCTATCAAGGGCGTTACAAGTGTTTCTCGGTGGAAACAGAAGACTACTTCTACTGGCCTGGATTCCCATGCAATGAAAAACGGGGGGACCTGTGACACTAACCACCAACAACCAATGATTCGTCGATGTTGGTTTCCCCCTGGATTTCAAGGGGGTTCGGCTCACCATTGCTCCGTCAGTGACTTCACGGCATGTTAGCCCGACTTTCGCAGGAAAGAATTAGGAGAGAGATCCGTCATTCTGCACAATCAGTGCAGTCTAACATATTTGTCCTTAAGCTAGGACCTCTGAGTAAGAATGATAACCGAATCCGGGCTATTGGTGACGAGATCTCCAAAATAGTGACTAATTCCGACGTCGCTCACCTTGAATTTCAGTGGAGGTTCTGGCATCTATGGATTCGTCGTAGCGCGACTCCTGAGCCGGACCACAGGGTTCTGTACGAGGTGCTTGGGATGCCGGCAGAGATCATGCGTCCAGTACAAGCCTGGGGGAAAACCCAGCCGAATAGTGACTGAAAATCGACGGAACCCTGATTTTCAAGCGGTTCCCTGCCCTACACTGCGGAAGTCGGGTTAGGCGATCCCTGAACTGAGACGATGGCCATCCACGGTGTCAACGCGATGAATTCATTATTGCACATTTGACTGGCGCGTCGCGCAAACCCCTTGTTTTCCAGGAGCAAACGAATATTGATCACCGCATGTACAATTCAGGACGGCTATGTTAACCTGGTGGCTGACCCCCTTTTAACTCTCGCGGGAACATAACCAGATCCAGCAGAAAAAGGCGAAGACTCCGGGCTTTTCTCCAAGAATCCGGCCTTGAATGTTAGCCGGTTTCCCCTTGATGGGAATCCAGGCTAGGTCGTTCGCTACGTGAAGCGGAATGCCCTGCTTGCAAACCTCGTGAAGCGAGCGGAATCGTGGCATTGGTCGAGTTTGCGCCGTCTGGAGCGCGAAGACCCGGCGTTTCCCATCCTCTCGACGTGGCCGTTGCCACGCCCCGCCGATTGGCTGCAAATTGTCAACCAACCGCAAACGGAAGCCGAAGTGGCGGCGTTGCGTTGCTGCGTCAATCGCGGTCGGCCCTTCGGCGATCCTAACTGGGTCACGGACACGGCCAAGTGATTGGGGCTAGAATGGACGATTCGGCCCCGTGGAAGACCGAAGAAACAATCATAGGCTTGTCACGATTACCTGTGTTATCTGGATTCTCCAGATTTGGTGGCTGTCACCTTTAGCTCGTCGTGCCCCTGCCCCCCCCGACCCCATGCCCCCCCGCAAGGCGATCTCTGGTGCCCGGCAGAGCGGTTACTGGATCGTTTAGACTGAATTCAAGTCCTAATCCTTCACTCTCGCAAGAAGCTGCCTATACATCGGCTCTTCAGAGAGATAAGTTACTTCTAAGCATGCTGAAAGACTTCGGGCAATATATTCGGGATGATGAAAAGCCTGTTCTTTGCAGTAGCTCGGCAGGATCTCTGCTAGTAAGCAGAACAAGTCCAATTTGGAAACATGGTGACGAGCGTCGGGCAGTAGCCTCCCTCCCAACTCCTCGAGCTTTGCCAGGAACAGATCCCGTTGAGACAACTTGCCATTTTTTGAGAGATATCTTTCAATGTACTCGTCTTTCCTAAAATGCAAAGTATGAGCTTTGTAATCACAGCACTTGCCGAATGGAAGCCATTCCATGTTCATACGTAAACTAAGATTTGCTGCACGCATTAAGTGCAATTCCTGTAATGTTGGCAGTAACTCGCCTATGAGTCGTGGGCTATCAAACGGGTAATTCCTGATAACCAATGCGATGACTTTATCAAAGACATGTTCATTCAATAAATATGCCTCTTGGCAGCTAAAGTCGGTCATTAACAGAAGGGGTGAACTGTGATTCTTTCCCAATAGATGATCATAGTCTCTGTCCGAAATACATGTGACTTGTCGGCTATCAGAGAGTTTATCCTGCAATTCATTTGCTAGAGCCACGACCCGCTCTTTTTTCCCCTCGGAAAGGCCGTGCTTGGCTAGTATATTGAAGGGAATATGCACTGCATCGATCTCATAGAGTGCCACTTCATGCAGCCCGCGACCCTTTAATACCCAGCGTATCAGTCTTATGTCCCATTGACCTTCGACATATATATCCCTAAATTCTGGATGAAGCTGATACGCGCTAACTAAGTCGTCGATTCTCTTGCGATCTGACTCATCATGACTCACCATCGGCATGCTGCATTTGCTCCCCTCGCTGCCCAGACCGCTTCTCTCGGGATTCGCTGCTGATGAGCCGCACGACGCTGGGGCGGTGCTGTGTGATTAACTCGATCGAGTGAGTTGCCATAAGAAATTGGACGTTGCTTCCCCCCGTGTTGTCTAGCACAGCGTCTACTAGTTTCCTTTGCCACTTAACATTGAGTGATAATTCTGGCTCGTCAATAAGAAACAGACTTGCATGCTTCCTGGCCAGAATCGTGTTGCATAAGAGGAGAAAGAGTTGCTTCTCGCCAGACGAGAGCAACGAAGGTTCCAGTTTCTCCTTCCCTGAACGAATCGTGAATCCCTTATCAACGTGAAAAGAAACCTTCTTGTTCTTATAAAATGCATTGATTGTCTGGGTGAAACGGTGGATCGTTTCGTAAATGTCCTTCATAGCCGTCAAACGAGCCTTTATGCCATCGACGTGGGGTCTCATAACATTGTATATGACTGGAAGCGTGGTTGGAGTGGAGGCTTCTAGACTTTGGATGAGTTCTTCTACCGGTAGGAGGGGGGTCAGCCCATATTCAGAGTACTGGCGGCTTGTTTCCTCAAGTTGACGTAGAGTCTGAACCAATTCCTGTGCTTCCGCTTTGAGGCTGTCAGAGCGGATCTCGGGTGAATGAGCAATGTCACTTATGACTTTGGAATATATGCTATAAACGTCACCCTCTCCTTTTGTTGCACCTCGTCGAACTTGATGCTGAACCCATGAAGCGACTCGATGCATCACATTTTGAGGCGAGCTTCTGCTTTCGTCTTCATCGTGCCAGACATGTCCCTCAAAAAGATCGGGCGGTTCCAGAGCCATGTGGAAGTACTTCTGAGCGGCGAACTTCAGAGCGATCAAGGGGCTTCCATGTTCGCCGACCATCTCTCTCTGGCGTAATTCGCCCTGATGGCGTCTGTCATCAGATAAATAGTATAGACGAATGTTGAGATTGCTTATTGCAGTGAGAAGTTCCTGAAGCCTGTCCAATTGCTTGAGTTTCTCACGGCTGGCGACCTTTAAGGTCTCGTCTATTTCAAGCTCAACCCCAGCTAATGTTCTTGAGTGCCTATGGAGAGTGAGTAGGAGCGACCCCCCGGTGCTCTGAAGCCGTCGATTGGCCTCAAGAACTGTCCCGTCGAACAATTCGATGGCAAATCGGCTAAAGCGGGTACGAGCGAGGAAAGAGCGATGGCCCTGATCGTGCTCGGGCGATAATGCATGGTAAATTAGCTTGAGAAGAGTAGTCTTCCCCGTACCATTCTCACCGTACATGATGAAGAGCCGGGACAGGTCTTTGCCACTATCTTCTTTGGATGGTAACTCGTAGTTGTACTGACCGAACAGTCCTTCAATACTCACACGGGCAATTGCGTGAGCGTTGTGGCTGCCATTAACTGGAGACCACAGAGGAATGTCTGTTGTATAGCTATCGTTAGCGACCGTGTTGTCATCATGAGCCGCCATTGGATTCAGTCCCTCACGCCGAGGAGGCTCGTCGGAGCAGAAGCAACGTCTCAACGGCCATACGTTGTGACATAACCGGGATATCTCGAAGCGAAGGTTTAGGGACGGATCTGACGTAGACTTGCGAAAGGTCTCGAAGTTCAGCGCCGAGAATCGTCTCCTAAACTGAAGGCTCCGAAGACGCTTATGGAAAAAATTATACAATGACAGGGATCACACTTCCAGCCCTATCCCGACTCAACTTTGTTTGGCTGACGGATCGACTCCAACTCCTTCAAGAACTGCCCCGCCGCCACGAAGAGGAGAGAGTCAAGATACCCCGAGTTCTGACCTGGCTCGGCTAATTTCTCTCATGCTCTGCGGATCACCAACGCTCACTGACCCTCTCATCAAACGGGCACTCAGCGATGCCATCATTTGCGTCATGCTCTGCTTCACCGCCTCCCCGCCCCTGACCGTCTTCTCAGTCACGACGTACCTGACGCCCGGCTCAGGATCAAAGAGAACTCCCCCAGAACCTCCTCGATCACTGTCCGAAGCCCTCGGGCTCCCGTACCACGCTTCAAAGCGATCCTTGCGATCTCCCTGACCGCCGCATCGGTGAAAGCCAAATCCGCACCGCGAAACCTGACGACCTTGCGAAACTGCTGAACCTACGAATTTTTCGTCGATTGAAGAATCGTGGCGAGGTCATCCACGGCAAGGGCATCCAGGGGCGCTATCACCGGCAGCCTTCCAATGATCTCACGGATTAACCCAGACTGTTCGAGGTCTTCCGGCTTCACTTGCCGCCGCAACCCATCAGCCGCCACCTGGCGGTTTTTCACCGCCTGCCCGAACCCAAACCCACCCCGCCCGAGCCGCTTGGCGATGATGTCTTCCAGACCCACGAACGCCCCGCCGCAGATGAAGAGGACGTTGGTCGTGTCGAAGGGGACGCCGGGCTGTTGAGGATGCTTGAAGCCGCCCTGCGGCGGCACCACAGTGACCGTGCTTTCGAGCATCTTCAGGAGGGTGTGTTTGAAGCCTGATCGCAGATCCTTGAAGCCTGAGCCGGTCGTCTTTATCTTGTCGATCTCGTCGATGCCGTGAGCACTGTGGCAGCAGCGATTTCCAACGGGACACTGATAGGGATTGTTCGATCACATGCTCGCCAAGGTGGACGACCAAGGTCTTGGGGGATGGGAAGAAGGCAAGGCTCCCGCGAGGGGCGCTCGGATCGTGGAACTGATTCGGTTGCGGGCTGGGGTCGAGGTGTGGTCTGGGCCTGCGCCTTGGCGGCGCAGAAGCCGCAGATGCGGGTCGGATTGTTCCAGATTCCGCCCTCGGAGAGCGGCGTTAGAGCTTGCTGGCAAAATTCAGCCATCTGGATATTGTGCGTACCAGAGCCGGTGCCAACGGAATCATTATGGACTGTCGCTGATTATATCCGATCTGGCCCCGAGTGCTGGTCTGGATAATGCAGTCACCAAAGGCGGGGAGTTATCCTTTGGAAGGATTCACGTTAGCCATCCTCGTTCTGCAAATCACTTCCCTAAAAGAAGTTAGCATCGGGGCTGATCCCCGATATCGCATGTCATCGCAAAAAGTTGAGAAACTATGCCACGCCGACCAGGATCATTACAATGCACTCCCGGATCTGCTGGACCGGTTCCAGATCGGCGAGCTTGTGATCCCAGCCGGATTCGTGAACGAGCAGAACCCCAGAGCCTCGCTGCTGCTGGACCAGGTTCGGACACACGGCATCCCGGTGCGAACGATCGCCGCCCCGTCAACCTGGAACCAGGGCTCGACGCAGTTCACGGTGCTCCATCCGCCACCAGACTGGCACCCCGAGACTCCGGACAACGCCCGCAGCCTGGTGCTTGACGTTGCGCGTGGGGGCCGGCACCTTCTGCTCACCGGCGACCTTGATCAACTGGGTCTCGTCGAGTTGGTCGCCCAGGCCCAGCCCGTGCCGATTGACCTGATGCTGGCCCCGCACCACGGCGGCAAGTCCGCCAATCCCTTATGGCTCTATTCCTGGGCCAAGCCCCGTGCCGTCGTGGTCAGCCAGCGGCCCTCGGTCTCCGGAACAACCGACGCCCTATCACCAGTTGAGCGAGGTGGAATCCCCCTCCTGCGCACCTGGGAGCGGGGAGCCATCCATTTTCGATGGAGCTTTGATCGCATCCTCACTCAAGGGTTTCTGGATCTCAACGGTTGCCGCTCGCTGCCCGCCTGGCCGACAGGGGAGGGAGCCTGCTCGCGGCGTGTCTACGCCATGCTGCTGTCAAGTCCATGGGTACTCCACGACACTGCCGGGCGCATCGTCATCAGCCTGGCAGGCTTCCTGCTGGGCGTCATTGCCTGCGCGCTGCTGGCAATCGTCGAGTACGGTGCCTGGGCCCTGGTCGTGCCGCCCCGGCCGCGGCTTGCGACGGAGGACCTGTTCGAGCGCGCATGCGAAACCGCCAGCGATCCGATGGATCGACCCCGGCCGATCTCGGCCCTTACCGCTGACGGCGTGAAGCTGGCGGGCACGTGGCATCCCGTGGCGAGGGGAGACACGGGACGGACAACGCTTCTGCTGCACGGCTTCGCGGAAGCCTCCGCTGCCGTGCAGGCTCAGCGCGTGGCCGCGCTCCACCAAGCGGGGTGGAATGTGGCCGCCCTCGACCTGCGCGGTTACGGCCGCAGCAGCGGCACTTTCGCCTCGTTCGGAGGACGCGAGGCCGGCGACGTCCGGGTCTGGCTCGACACCCTTGCCGCCGGGCCGGGCCGGGCTCGTCCTCTCCTGCCGGTACTGTGGGGCCGGTCGATGGGGGCGGCTATCGCCGTCCGTGCGGCCGCGGAAGACTCGCGAATCCAGGCCCTGGTCCTCGAATCGCCCATGGTTGACCTCGATCTGGCCATGGCGGCCTGGTTCCGCAATCGCCGGTTTCCCTGCGCGCATCTGCTGGCCCGGCTGGTCACCCGGCGCGCCGGGAAACTGGCGGGCGTTTCCCTGACCCGGCCTCGACTGCTCGAGGTCGCGCCGCGGGTGCACTGTCCCGTGCTCATCGTTCACGGCAGCGACGACACCCTCGTCACAAGCCGCGAGGCCCGCCGACTTGCCGCAGCCTTTCCGAACCCTCCCGGCTTCGTCGAGGTTCCCGGCGCGGGGCATGCCGATGTCGTCGCCATCGGGGGCGATGCACTGCTGGAACGCATCCTTCAGTTCCTGCAAGAAGCCACAGTAACGGCTCCGCTTTAGCGATTCAGCATGTCTTCGATCATCCGGGAAAGAGCCTCCTGCGGATGGTCGAGTCGCTCGAGCGTTGCGAGTTCCGGGGACAGCATACTTGTTGTTCGAAGTCCAGGTATGGTGTCCCCGGAACTCCATGGTGTACCCGGAACTCGCGCGGAACTCGCGGCTCTGACACCGCGAAGCCCCCCTGGGATCAGGGCGTGCGCAACAGGTCGTCCCAGTCGCGGACGCCCGGGTCGAGGATTCGTTCGCCGAGGGCTTCGAGCCGATCGATGTCCTGGATGGCCTCAATGGCGGCGACCGTCGTGGCGTCGGGCTCGCCGAAGCGCTTGGTCCCCAGACGAAGCAGAAGCTGTTGCTCGCCCGCGATGCGGCCTTCCCGCAAAATGGCCTGATAGGTCGTCGATTCTCGCATGGTTTGAATCCCTTCCAAGAGTTGATTCACCAGGTCATCCGGATAGCGCACTCCCATGAGTAGGTATGTCGCAGTCCAGAGCTTGGCGGCCCTCGGCCGGGGCTCGCCGTTGATCCGGCCCGCCATCCGTCGCACAACCCCGGGCAAGTCCGCTTCTGTCACGTCGGTCAGCGGCGCCAGGGGGACCAGCCCGACTCCGGCGGTCAGATAAGGTTCGGGGTCTTCCTGCCAGAGCCGCACCAGCCGGTAATTGTACCGATTCGTTTGCCAGCCGTCCGGTAGCTGACGCTCATAGATGCCGGTCAGGCTGGGCGAGTTGGCCTCCTTGCACAATAAGACCAGGACGGTGAGCACCGGCAGGTCGTGACGGTAGTCGAGGGCGACCTGCCGGAACCAGAGCGTCCGGACCAGGCCGGTCTCATGGTAGGAGTGGAGCTCGATATTGACGAGGTAGGGGGCAGGTCCGCCGACCTTGACCACCTTGTCGGCCGAGGCGCTCAGAGTGGTGATATCGGAATCAATCACCTCTATCGGCCCGCGCAGGCCGATCCCGAACCGCACGATCCAGGCATGGGGGTCGTCCCAGACCAGCTCCTTCGCCGAGACGTCGAAGCGGTTGAATTCCATGGCATGGCTCCAATTCTCTGCCGACTCATCGGCCAGGAGAGGCCGAGGGGGACATAGTGAATTGTGAAAGCGATCCAGGCAAATTGGGCAGTTTATCTGTGTCTTCCTATTCCTCCCATTCTATGATGGCAATTCACTATGTCCCCCTGAGGCCCCCTCGATGAACCAATCCGATCTATTGTATCAGTATGTCTC
>JBAUOX010000298.1:0-9840 GCA_049579985.1 Isosphaeraceae bacterium
TTGCCTATGGGAGCCTACGATGCACTCCGGGCGCTCGACGAGCGAATCGGCTCCTGGACGCCACTGTAATTACGGTATGGCTTCACCGTTTAGCGAGCTCGGCAGCCACTTGCGGATCAGCCCGCGACTGCGGAGCCAGGCCAGGACGCGACGGCCAGGCGGTCGCCCTTTTGCGCCGGGGGAAGGAGCGGGCAGAGGTAGCTTCCCACGCCTTGCCAGCGAGAGAATGTGACCGTGAGCCAGCGATTCGAACGCGTGTTGCGAATTCGTCAGCTCCTGCGATCGCGGCTGGAACGTAAACAGGTTCGCGAGGTCCGTCGAGCTGAGCTGGTAGTTCAGCCCGATCAGGAAAATTGCCAGGGCCAATTCCACCAGCCGCTGTTCGCTCTGGTCCTCGGCCTCCTGCACGGCTTGGATCAGTCCCAGGTACTCGGCTTCCGCGGACTCGACGGCAAACTCCGAATCAGCCGAGGGCGCGGGGAATGTCCATTCCTGGTCATTGGCCAGGCAAATCGGGTTTCCCGGCCGGAACCGAGAACGGCGACTGTTCAGCTCGTCAACCACTCCCTTTTCACCTTTCGAGAAGACCCTTGACTCGTGGTTAACGCACGGCAATGCGCGATCGACCAACATTACTATATCTTATAGAATAACCGACAAATTATGGCGAGAGGTTTTTAAGAGCGGGGTGAATCAAGGAAACGCGTTGTGGTTTGCCAGGATTTGAGCTTTGTAAGCGATCGATGTCCATCGGTTCTCAAGAAACAGCGACGTCACAATGGAGCTGGCCTGTTTACTCTCGCTTGTTTTCTTGTGATCTCGGCCGCCTTGTCGCCAACTTCTCGAGAGCGATCGCCATGCGCATGCATGAAGCTTATCTTGCAATTCGCAATGGCGTGGGCAGGTCGGTTCTTGTGTCAAGAGGGGGGAGGGAACGGAGAATGACGCCAGGCATCAAGAGACTCGACCATGAGGCCTGGCTATATGGACTGATTCATGAGCCGACTGCTCTCACTCTTCTCGTCGGGTCTCGTCATCACCGACGGCGCGTGGGGAACCCAGCTCCAGAAGCGCGGGCTGGCGATCGGTGAGCCGGCCGACGTCTGGAACCTGACCCGACCGGCGGACGTCGAGGCCGTGGCACAGTCGTATGTCGAGGCCGGCAGCCGGGTCATCCTGACCAACACCTTTCGAGGCAACCCGGTGGCGCTGTCGGCCCATGGCCAGGGGGACTGGGCCGTCGCGATCAACCGCCGGGGAGCGGAGCTGTCGAAGCAGCAGTCGGCTGCCGGCGTCCGCGTCTTTGCCTCGTTGGGGCCGACCGGAAAGGTGATGGCGACCGGCGAGATCGACGAGCAGAGCGTGACCGATGCGTTCAGGATCCAGGCCGAGGCGCTGGCAGAGGGAGGCGCCGATGTGCTCCTCTTCGAGACCTTCAGCGATGTCGAGGAGGCGCGCCTGGCCGTGCAAGCGGCGCAGCCGACCGGGCTGCCCATCATCGTCTCGTTCGCGTTCGACAGCGGCAGGAACGAGGACCGGACCATGATGGGTGTGACTCCCGAAACGGCTGCCCGAGCCATGGTCGAGGAGGGGGTCGACGCGATCGGCGCCAACTGCGGTGCGGGTCCCGAGTCGTTTGCCCAGATCTGCCGCCGGCTCAAGGACGCGTCCGGTTTGCCCGTCTGGATCAAGCCGAACGCGGGAATGCCCTCGCTCGAGGCCGGCCAGGCAGTCTACACCATGACCGCCGACACGTTTGCAAGCCATCTTCCCACGTTGATCGCAGCCGGGGCGTCGTTTCTGGGCGGTTGCTGCGGCACGAGCCCCGAGTTCGTCCGCGCACTGGTGAGAGCCGCGGCATCATGCGCATCCTCCTGATCGGTTGCGGGGTCATCATCCGCGAACTCTGCGAGGCCGTCGCGCGATTCAGAATGGGGCGGCGGGGGCGGCCGGGGCGGCGGAGGAGTTGGGGACGAGTCTGGGGGCCGCGGCCGGGGCGGCCCGGAGAGTCGGAGCCGGGCCCTGGGGTGATTGAGGCTTGGCGATGGCGATGCTCAGGCCGATCTCGATGGCCGCATCGTACGCCAGCACGGCGTTGCGATGCAGGGTGGCAAAGTCCGCGGAGAGGAGCATCGACTTGCGACCGGTCTGCTCGCGAGCGCGGCGGAGATTCTCGACGAGCGTTTCCCTCACCGGTTCGATGGGCTGGCGATCGAGCTTCATCGCTCCCCGGTCGTCGATCTCGACGAGAATGTAATCGTCCTTCAGATCATCGAGCGAGCGCGAGCGGCCCTGGGCGACCGCGCCGGCGGGGGCCTCTCCGGAAGGCTTGGGTATTTCCAGCGTCTTGTACAGAATCGTGGTGGCGGTCACCATGAAGAAAAGGACGAGTTGAAAGGCGACGTCGACCATGGGGGCGAGATCCAGCTCCTCAATCTTCTGAGTCGCGGATCGCGACAGCGAGAACTCGGTCTCGGGCTGCTCGTCGGCCTCGGCGGGCAGAACGGTCCCGTCGCGATCGCGAGAGTGCACAACCGGCAAAGCCACACGGCTGGATCGGCTGCCCTCGATGACGTCCAGGTCAAGATCGTCTTGGCTCGGTTCCCAACCATCGTGGGGCTCGGCCACGGTGCGAGCTTCGACACGGCGAGAGTGAGCTTCGCTCGAACGTCCGGGCACCGCCGGCTGAGTCGTCGCTTGCTTCTCGGCCGCGCCGGTGGACCCGGTGCCGCGTTCATCGAAGGCGTCATCGACGAGGATCTCGATGTCTCCTTGATCCTCGATGATCCTGAGATCGTCCTCGTCTTCGTCCTCATCCTCGGCCCAGACCCATGCGGGCGATGACGCCGAAGGCACGGGCGTACCCGGAGCGCGAAGCGGGCGCGGTTCCGGCTCCTCGAGAACGGGAAACGCGACATCGGTCATCGACGATCCGGGCAGCTCGGTGGGATGGTGCTTCTTGGGGGGCGGGATGACTTCCTCGAGGTTCGGCTGGATCTCCTCGAAATCCGGGAGTCGATCCGCGGGCCGGGGAGCCTGGGCGGATGGTCTGTGCGCGGCCGGTCCAGGTTCCGAAGGCGGTTCGGGCGCCGGGGCCAACAGTTCCGGGATGTCGGCGATGCGGGCCCAGGGAACGATGGTTCCCGCCGGACGTACGAGGTCGTCGTCGCGGAGGTCGCCGCGGGCGAGGGCCGAGCGGACGGCCTGCGTACTTTGCCCGCGCTCGAGCTCCAGGCGATCGGCGTGAAAGATATCCCAGTCGGCCACGGCTACCGCCCTTGCTGTCCTGGCATCAAGACGAAGTGGCTGAAGGCGTGATTGCACGGAGCAGGAGGAAGGAGGATTTCATTTTGTGCGTTGGGGTTCCTGGACGCCGATATGGACTGTCACTCCCTCGACTTCGGTCATGGCCGACGAGACCTTGATAACTTCGCCGTGGGGGACATCGCCATCGGCCTGAAGAATCACCTTGTGCCGGCCTTCACGGACTCCTTCGGCCACGGCCTTGCGGGCCTGGTCCAGGGTGGCCACGGCTCCTTCGCCGTGGCCCAGAAGGAGCCGCGGCTCCGCACCGGGTGCCGTAGGCTTCAGCAGGGTCAAGAAGGTAGCCATCGACTCCGGGACGCCCACGCCATGCCGGGCCGGGGGAACATCGACCTTTTCGCCGCCGGTCATTTGCACCGAGAAAAGCATGAACGTCATTAGCTGAAAAACGACATCGACCATGGGCGTCATGTCGATGTGCTCGTCACGTTCTTCGGAAGCTTCACGGCGGAGCAGCATATTGATCAACAGACCTGCGGATCGAGACGGGGAATCGTGCGACGAACTCTGGGAGATCCCGGCCAACGGTCGGGGCGTCGATTATTGCGCCTCGATCAAGAGCGGGGTGCCGTCGCCCGCGGCGTGCCGGTCTCGGAACGGACGCCGCGGGAAATCGGAGCGGGACCCGGACTCTCGAGAGGCTCGAGAATCTCCAGGATGTCTTGAAGCTGCCGTTCGGTGCGATCCCTGAGCTTGCGCAGCCGCGCATGGACATCGTTGCCGATGAGCATCATCGGGTTGGCAATCAGCAAGCCCGCGCCCGTTGCCCAGAGCGCCAGGCTGATGTCGGATGCCAGGGCGCGAGGGTTAACCTGCTCGGCGCCGCCTATCCGGTTGAACGCAGCGATCATGCTCGCGACCGTACCGAGAAGCCCCAGGAGGGGGCCCATCCTGACGATGGTCGAGATCGAAGCCAGCCGGTTTTCCATTCCCGCGATCACCTCGGTATGGAACTCGGTGACCAGCAACTGCTTGATTTTCGCCAATCCTTTGTCGCGGTTTCGCAGGGCAACCGCGATTAACTGGGCGAGCGCCTTGTGCCAGTAGATCGGGCTCTGGCAGACAGTCACGGCCGCATCGAACTTGCGGGCCTGGCAGAGCTCCTGCACTTGCCTGATGAGCTGCTCGGGATCCCGGAGGGTTTTCTTGCTCAGGGTTCGATACAGCAGGATTCCATTGTAAACGCCCCACACCGCCAGAAAGGCAAGCGCCACATAGACGATGTAGCCAAACGCATCGATGATCCTGATGACATTCATGTCTTCACGGTCCAGTCAACCGAGTGAAAGTGAGGCGCTGGCTCGGACAGGCGACGTGGCGATCGCCAATGCCGTGAGGCGTCAAGAGCTGACGTACCACCTGTTAATCGTATTCTGACGAGTCGGTCGGGGCTCTCGCAAGAGATAGGGACTCCATCCGGCTCGATCGAGAATGGCGCGGCCCGAGGATCGATCATGAAGGTCCCCACGAATGAGAGACAGGAAGAGCCAAGCGGTCGCCGTGGGCCGCGGAACATAGCGGAACAATCGCGAAAGGAGGGGTGGATACGGGGTAAGCAGGGCTCCAAGTTGAAGAGCGTGAAGTCGATTGCCGGCCACGATCAAGTCCTGGATGCGGGGTTCGGTCCCGATCCTCCGGCATGCCTCTCACCTAAGAGCGGAGACCGGCAACTGGACGAATCCGAGGTTCGAGTCTGGGCCCGCACCGGTCCCGAGAACGCTGACGGATCGCCATTGACCGACCGAACTCCATGAGGCCGGAGAGCTTGTAGTCAGTGGAATGGGTACGGTCGATGGCCCGGCCCCGGCTCGGGAGGCCATGAAGGCCGGGATCGTCGAGCCAACCGGAGAGCTGGTTGACTGCAATCCCTTGTCACGCTTGCTCGCGCGCGAGAAAATAGCGAAGAGGTTGCCGTCGATTGTGGCAAGAGACAGGAAACGTTCGAGATTTCGTGGTTTCTTCGAGTTTTCCCCATGCCGCGCACCGTTCTGATCGTCGACGATGAGCGCGACACCAACGATATTCTGGCCAGTCTCGTTCGGGCTCGCGACTTCGAACCGATCCAGGTTTACTCGGGTGCGCAGATATGGCCTGCCGTCTCGGTGAAGAAACCGGCACTGGTTTTGCTCGATCTGATGCTGCCTGACGTCGACGGCTTTGCCATTTGCGACCAGTTGAAGCGGAATCGAGAGACCAACCTGATCCCCATTGTGATGGTGACCGCGCTCCAGGATGGGGATCATCGGGCTGCGGGCGTGCGGGTCGGGGCCAACGGTTACCTGGCCAAGCCATTCACGCCCAATCAGTTCTACGACGTCATCGACAAGGCGATCCTCTGGCACGACGAGCACCTGAAGCGGGGAACCTACGGCGAGATCAATTTCGATATTCGCAGCGAGCTGACATACCTTCAAGAGGCCCATGACATGCTCGCCGACCTGTTCGCCCATACCCCGCTCACCGACCGCCAGATCAAGGACTTGAAACAGGCCGTGATGGAAATGGGAGGAAATGCCATCGAGTGGGGTCACCGCAAGAACGCTGATCTGGTCTTGCGGATTACCTATCGCATCGATCCTGAATCGATCACGCTGATCATCAAGGACCAGGGGCCGGGTTTCAATCCGAGGAACCTGCCTCATGCCGCGTGCGACGAAGACCCGATCGGCCATATCGAGTTGCGTAATGAGCTCGGTCTCCGCGAAGGCGGCTTCGGGATCATGCTCGCCCGAGGCCTCGTGGATGAATTTCGCTACAACGATCGCGGCAATGAAGTCACGTTGATCAAGCGCTTCGATCACACACACGTCGAGCCGCGCTGAGCGCTGATGCCGGCAACGCGGGCGAGTGCCTTATGTGATTGGTTTCAACCCGATTCTCCCGGGTTACCTCTCTGCATTCACCCGGCGCTCTCCGCAAAGAGACTGACTTTGCAAAGTCTCTGTCTCTCGGACTCTCAGGTCCAGGCTTAGCCTGTTGACACGGAATCGCTGAGACCGATCGATTCCTCAACCTGAGCTCCCGGGTGTGCAAGCGGGATTGGCGGATTGCCAGGCCATGAAGAGTGCGTGTTTTCATTTCCGCCGCGAGGTTTGTGTCCTAGCCTTCTCTCAGTCACGAGTGGTTCGGGTAGCGGATCCGGTCGAGTTTGCGGCCGGCTGGGAACTCGCGGTCAAGGAGCGGATTGTGTCAACGACCCCTCAGATTTCGTCTCGGTCCTTCGAGGACGGCGGCATCCTGATGGCTACGGCAACGAACGACATCTGGTCTGTCTCCACCGGGTCAGGCCCCAAACCCGGAACCAGATTGAGCGAGTTGACGCAGGTAGCAAGCCTGTCTCCGAAGAGAGTCACAAACACGTTGGAATCGCCCTCAGCCGGTCACGGGGGACGACCTCACGGTTCTTTGAGCCAACGCGTGGGGGCTATTCCGTTACCCCTCATACCAGGATTCTCGCGACGTTTCCAGATACGTTCACAATTATCAACACAAGGGACGCGGCTCTTCCCCATGCCTCAAGACAGGGGTTTCCGCCGCGAAGAAATTGATGAGCGCGCAAATCCCCGTCCATGCGGAATGTTCTTCAGGCTTGAGGACACTCGGCCAGGTCGCGGAAGTCCTGATTGTGGACGATAACCCGATTGACCGCCTGCGGGCAGGCCGATTGATCGACCAGGACCCGCGGTGTCACGCGACATACGCCGAGGACGGAACTCAGGCGCTTGCCCGTCTGGCGAATCATCCCCCATCAGTTGTCTTGACCGATCTCCAGATGGGAGGAATGGACGGTCTGAGCCTGGTCCGAGCGATTCGCAACGAGCACCCCAAGGTTCCCGTGATCGTCATGACCGGTCATGGCAGCGAGGATGTGGCCATGGAGGCGCTCCGTGTTGGAGCTACCGATTACCTTCCCAAGCCGAGGCTGGCCCAGGAGCTTCATGCCGTCCTCGCGCGCGCGCTCCGGACGGCGACTGCGGGCAGCCGGCGCCGCCGGTGCTTGCAGTCTCTGGTCCTCCGCGAATCGCGCTATGAACTCGGCAACGATCCAGACCTCATTCCCCCGCTGCTCGAATTCCTTCAGGACGAGATGACCCAGCTTGACCGCTGGGAGTCCGCCGAGTTGATGCGCACGACCATCGCCCTGGACGAGGCGCTGCGGAACGCGCTGTTCCATGGCAATCTCGAAGTCAGCTCCAAGCTGCGCGAGGAGGACGATCGGCGATACCACGAGCTGGCGCGACAGCGGGCCGCCCAGACTCCCTATCGGGATCGCCGCATCCGGTTTCTGATCGCCCACGATCCAGACCTGTCGCGATTCGTGATCCGCGACGAGGGATGCGGCTTCGATACCTTTGATGTCCACCGTGCCATCGAGCCCGATGATCTGCTGCGTCCCAGCGGCCGCGGTCTCCTGCTCATGAAGTCGTTCATGGATTCCGTGACGTTCAATCAGGCTGGCAATGAAGTGACCTTGGTCAAGCGGAGGATCGCCGGTTCCTCGTTCCCCCCACTCGAAAAACCGGGCGGCATGATCGAGGACGGACCGGCGCCGGCGGTTGGTTTACTGTTTCCCTCGTCCCCCGTCCAGCGAAAAACCGGCACCACGATCGAGGGGACCGCGCCTTGCGTGAATGGAGAGCAAAAGCCCGAAGCTCCGCTTTCGGCAGCCTTGAATGGACTGGTGCCCCTCGAATTCGATTTCTACAAGCGGTTGCTCGATCAGCTTCACGATGCAGTGTACTTCGTCGATAATCAGCGGACCATTCTTTACTGGAACGAAGCCGCGGAGCGGCTTACAGGGTTCTCCCCCTCAGAGGTCATCGGCAGGCACTGTTTCGACGGACTGCTGGAACATGCCGACCTTTTCGGCTGTTGCCTTTGTCACCGGGAATGTCCCCTGGCGCAATCGCTGAAGCTGGATCGTCCGGTCCACGAGCGGCTGTTCCTCCGGCACAAGGATGGACGGCGGATCTCGGTGGACGTGCGCATCATGCCCGTCCGGAAAGACGACGGCACAGTGATCGGCGGCGTCGAGGTGTTCTGCGACGCGACTTCCAGCGTGGTCGTCGAAAGTGCGTTTCGCCAGATCCGTGAAGCCGCCGACCGCGACCCGCTCACCGGCCTGGCCAACCGCCGCTGCCTTGACCGGGTGCTCGCGCACTCCCTCGAAAAACTGGACCGGTCCGGCCAGCCCTTCTCGCTGATCATGTCCGACCTGGACCACTTCAAGCAGATCAACGACACCTGGGGGCACGTGATCGGCGACCAGGCGCTGGCTCAGTTCGCAGCCGTTCTTCAGAACCAGTGCCGGCCAGAGGACCTGGTTGCCCGATTCGGTGGAGAAGAGTTTGTCGTGCTGCTGCCGGGTGTGATCCTGGAAAACGCGATCCCGATCGCCGAGCGGCTCAGGAAAATCGCCGTGACGGCAACTCCCGAAGGCCTCGGCGAGCGCAACCTCACAGCCAGCTTTGGAGTGACGGAGGCCGCCCTCGGTGAGCCTGCCTCCCAGGTCTTGAGTCGGGCCGATACGGCCCTCTACCGCGCCAAGTCGCTGGGACGCGATCGCGTGGAGGCCGAGATCTGCCGATGATTCCCCGCGATCTTTCAGACTCGGATCTGTTTCAACGCGATGAGCCGTACCAGCTTCCATCAGTGCCGCGTGTCTCGCCGCACTTTCCCCACTATTATTCCCCACGGCAGTCGTTTTTGACCAGCGAACATCCTGAATTCGCTACGGCTTCGTGTTGCACGCTTGTCGCGAGCAGGCAGAAACAGCTCGACCTCGCGTGCATTCCATTTGCCGCTGCGTCAAGGCCGGGGTACGACGACCTAGACCCGTCTCTCCCGGGACCATTCCGGTTTTGCTGGCCGGATGATTGCGGTGATCAAAGCTCTCACTTCATCAACGGTCCGAGCCGCGGGCAGCTTTGTCCCGAGGGCTGCCAGCGATTCGGCATCAAGCCGGCTCATGAGCTGGCGGATCGAGGCGACTCGATCCACCGCGAGACTGAGAGAATCCGCGCCGAGCGCTACCAGTGCGATGGCTCCTTCCGGGTCGGCCGCCATCTCTCCGCAGACCGAGACCGGTCGGCCAGCGCGATGCGCTGAGGCGATCATATCGCCGATCATCCGGATCAGGCCGGGATGCAGGTTGTCGTCTCCCAGGGTGCCGACGGGATCGTCGCGATTGATTCCCAACGCCGAGGCGATCAGATCGTTGGTGCCCAGAGAGAAGAAATCGACTCGGTCTGACCACGCATCGATCAGCGGCGTGACGGCCGCCACTTCGATCATGACCCCCAACGGAACATCGCGCCCGAACTTCAGGTCCTCGCGGAGCAGTTCCTGGCGAGCCTGCTCGACCGTCGCGATGGCAAACTCGAGCAGCCTCGATCGAGTGACCAGAGGAATCAACAACCGAACCGGTCCAGTCGCCGCGGCCCGGAGGATGGCCCGCACTTGCTCCTTGAACAAGCGCTGCAGAATTGGTGACTCCAGCACCAGCCGCCAGTCGAG
>JBAUOX010000299.1:0-5360 GCA_049579985.1 Isosphaeraceae bacterium
CGCCCAGTTTAACAATATCGGACCTGACCCGCTTTCAATCTGACCCGCTTTCAATCCCCCGCTTTCAATCCGCAATATCTGACCCCGCTTTCAATATCGGACCCGCTTTCAATATCGGACCTGACCCGCTTTCCTCCCCCTGACCCGCTTTCCTCCCCCGCTTTCCTCCCTTGCCCGCTTTCCTCCCTTGCCCGCTTTCCTCCCTCGGCCGAGCGGCGATGTGAAATCTGGCACGACTCTCGTCCCTCTGTCCCTGTACCCTGATGCAAATCATTGTTTGTTAAGCAATAGCCATGACTGTGACAAAATCGCCGGCGTGCTGGGCACACGGCGTTCCATCTCGCGGGCACGGCCGTTGAACGCAGCCGCGGCTATGAGCTTGCCGAAGGGTGTGGACGGGGCCTGGTTGACGCTTCGTTTCACGGTCTCGGGGAGGTGGAGAGGTTGTTGTTCGAGGAAGCGGAAGTCCGGCTCCTCCTTTTGAACCGAGAGAGGCAGGGCCATGACGACCATTCCCTCGAGGCCGGTCGAGTTGTTCTTGACGGTCATAGTCGTCCGGAACGGTCTGAGCGCGGTTCCCTGCCTCAATGCGCCCGCCCAGTACTGCTCGATCCCCAGGTTCGCGTCGAGATAGAGCAAACTTACCCAGAGGTCTTCCACCCCCTCGTTTTTCAAGCGGAACTCCATCTCCTGCCCGTCGCGGAGCACAGGGTTCCGGAGCAATTCCCCGCCCGAGCGGTCGTTCTCGTCCTTGAGTAGAGCGACCTCAAACTGCAATCCGTGTGTCTCACCGCCCTCTTGGGCCGACACCCCGCTGACGATGCGCCAGACATTTTGCCACTTAAAGACCTTGGGCAGGTCGCGCTCGAGCGCAGAGGCCAGTGCTGATGGGTCACTGGCAGAGTAGGCAGCGAAGACCTTGCGAGGAACATTGGGGCCGCTAGCGGGGGTGAATGCTGGGGGATGGCCGGCGTCCCGGGCGCCGGCCGCGGGGATGAGTCTCCGGCCCTGCCCTTGATAGAGCAGGACGTGGTCGCCGCCCAGGCTGGTCAGCCCGAACTCCCTGGCGGCTCGATCGTCGGGGAACGGCCTCAGCACCCATTCGGCCTTGTCCTCGGCGACGCTGGTGTTGATCAGGTCACGCAGGTCCCGCGCCATGGCGGCCAGGGCGGCGGCGACGACAGGTGAACCGGAGGCGAAGAGTTTCACCCGCATATCGCCAAAGTCTCGGCTGACCAATTCGCAGCAGCCAAGGTCAGGGAGTGCCTCCGCGGCGGCGGCGGGCTGGCCCCCGTAGGCCGTTGGCGTGACGATCGCCGTGGTCGGCGAGGTGCTCACGACGCGGACGTGGCCGAGAATCTCCCCATTGCCTGCGTCCATCCCGGCCGGTCGACGGACGGCCAACACGGAACCCTGCGTCAGTCCGAGGAACTCCCCCGCGCTCACTTGCAGCTTCCCCTGCTGGCGTTCGAGGACGATGTCCGGGCGCACAGGCCACCGCCGGAAGCCGAGCACCTCGCGGTCGAGATCCCCCTCGCAAAACGGGGTCGGTGCCCGGGTCCCCCGAGTCGCCCGATAATGCGCGGCGAGGAGTCGCCCCAGGTCGTGGTAGCTGATCGGGCTGTGTCGCTGTTCGAGCGTTTGGAGCAGGGTGTAGCTGAGGAGCCCGAAATAATGGTCCTTGGTGCGAGGAGCGCCTTCGGGGAGGGGCAGTTCGGGGGCCGTCTCGAATGACTGTGCGGCGTAAAAGGCGACCATGCTGCCTTGCCCCGTTTTGCCCCCGGCTTGCGCCAGCGCACGCGCTTCGGCGTCCAAGTCCCGGCCGGCTGCCTCGGCATCCTTTCGCGCTCGTTCGGCTCGCTGCACCGCCTCGGCGAGCCGCTCGTCCTTGACCCCAATGACCTGGGGCCGGACAACCCGCGGTCGCTCAAGGTCGTCGCCCCGAGTCATGGTCCCGGAGTGGCAACAGTCGAACACGATCAGGACGTGTGCTCCCTTGTCGCGGATCTTGTCGAGCCAGACGCCGAGATCATCATCCTTGATGATGTTCGCTGAGCCCCGCTCCCCGTCTTCCACGTCGGCCGGGAGGAACACTTCGTCAAGGCCGTCGGGTTCGAAGTTCTTGGGGTCGAACGGGTCCTGGTCGGGTGGGATTGGAACTTGAGACCCATGCCCGCTAAGCAAGATGAAGATGCGGTCGTCCGGTTTGGCCTTGGAAGCCAGGGTCTCGAACGCCTTGGCGATGTTCGCCCGGGTCGGCCTCCGTCCCGGCTCGTCTGGCCAGCCGAGGAGCGTCGTCACGTTGGCGGGCGGAAACCCGAACCCCTTGGGATCGGTCAACCACTCGGCCCATGCTGGGACGTCATTGCCCGGCCCGTACAACTCGGGCACCGCTCCGTTGTTCGGATAGATCGTGCAGCCGACGAGCAGAGCATACTGCTTGGCCGGGTTGAGCCCCAGGTCCCCGGCCAGGGAGGCTGGAGGCGAGATCAGAGTCATCGGCCCGCTCGCCAAAGCGACGAGCATCCGGAGAACCTTCGATCCGGCGGGGAGCAGAAAGCAATTCACCGTCATCCTCCTGAACGGCTGAGGGCCCAAGGGGGCCAGTGGGGAGCAGAAATGGTCGAAAGGAGGAACGGGAGCCCGAGAGGAAAGCAGTCCTCCCGGGCGCACGCCCCCCGACCGGTCTTCTGACCCAGGGGTCACTAGTTCTATCGATCAGGGGTTCAATATCCACGTATATTTGAAGAAATTACCGGTGACCACATCCGACCTCAGGGCTTACGCATCACAATAGCGAATCCGGGTTAGCTGGGAAACCCTGCCTTCTGGTCAAATCCAAGCTTTTAGATCACATATTCGCAACTTTTCGATAGTGTATTGGCGAATACAATATATGATAATTAGTATTTATTATATAATGACTACTTAGTTCCCGTGATAAACCCTCAAAAACGGAGGAAAAAGTGGTGCGTAGGTCCTGAAAAAGTGGTGCGTAAGCCCTGCATCCGACCTCCAGACCTCACCCGTCATGTGATCGTGGGCCCCTCAGGTCGATGTATGTCATGTGCTCGGCAAAGGGAGTCCAGAACTCCCAAGAGCTGAACGGATTCACGAAGCCGACGTGTCGTCCGTTCACCCGAGCGGAGACGCGCACGTCGGTGTTGTTGACGACGATCAGATAGTGGAAGCCTTTCTCGCGCTCCCCGCTCTTGAACTTCGAGACCCGTTCGGCCTCCTCGACCTTCGCCTTATCCGCGAGGGCCTTGAGCTTTTCGGCCTTGGACTCGTCCCTCACGAGGAGTGCCAAGGCATTGAGTTCTTTCACCTCCCGCCGCATCGTGGCCAGATCAATAGCCTCCTTGAAGAGAGCGTCCGAGGTGAGGTCGGCCGTCCTTCCAGAGACCTTCTCGGCGACCGCGATCTCGGTTGCAATCAGGGCTAGGGCGATCGGGTCGCACTTCTGGCGAGCATCCGAAAGCCGGTAGCCGAGAGTCTGGATCGACTCGAACGGGAGCCTGTACGACTTCGCGAAATCGGGGATCGGGGGGGCTTTTTCCTTCCTCGACTCAATGGTCTGCTCCTGACCGGCTGCGACCTTCGCCCCTCCGGGTTTCTGATCGTCGGCGCGCGTCCAGGCCGGGTATCCGGCACAGAGCACGAGTCCGCACACCAATCGGCTGGATAGGGGGAATCGATTGATCATCATTTCATCCTTTCTCATAAGCCGTCCAGGGAATTCCCGACGGAGCGGACGGTACTCCGGGGTCGAACAAGCTACACCCAGAGACCGGACGTTCCGGCCCTGTGGGAGCGTAGTGCACGCACTGAGAAAATGCAGGCTTCCAGGTTCGCGAACCGGTTCCGCTCTGCTCGATGTACGGATCAGTCCAGCGAAGAAGTACGGATCAGTCTTGCCAGCTCGTTACCTTTGCGAAACGATCTCAAGCTAAGTCGTGACGGCTCTCATTTGGGAAGTGATCGAGAGGCGTCATGTAAAGGAAGCTACCCGGACTAATCAAACGCTTCAAGAAAATTCTTGAAATAAATTCCGAAATCTTGGTAGCATTAAACTTGAGTAGTCATCGCGCGGCGCCTGAGTTGGCCGAGGACGATGCCGGGCGGGGTCCCCTCCAGGAGCACGCGGAGCCAGCACGACGCGTGCGACGTGCGACCAGGACACACAGTGACCCGACTCGGGCTGATTGTGCGTCGTCTGGATGTTCTCCTGTGCCACCCGCCTCCCTCGAGAGTCGAGCCGGGCCCAAGATGTTCCGAGGAGCTTGCTATGATCTCCCCCGCGTCAAAAGCGATCCTGCTCTGCCTGGCTTGCCTCGCCGCCGCCCCAGCCGTGGTGGGCCAGAACACCCGCAGCATGGTGAAGAAGGAAGGCCCGGCTGACCCGAACGCTGAGTTGAAATACAGGAAGAAGTGGGCAGTCGTCGTGGGCATCAACTACAACCCCGGGGACCGCAAGGCGCTGAATCGCGGCAAGATCGACCGCCTCGACAAGGCGGAATCCGACGCCAGGGAATTCTACGATCTGATCCTGAAATACTACAGCTACCGCAAGGACGAAGTCGTGCTGCTCACAGGGAAGGAGGCCACGAAGGAGGCGATCGAGGGGTATCTCCAAAACGGTTTTCTCTGCGACCTGAACCGGGTGGGTCCCGATGACAGCGTCCTCTTCTACTTTTCCGGACACGGTCACCTCCGCCGGGAGCAGTCGGTGGGCTACCTGATCCCGTTCGACGTTCGCAAGACGGAGGGGGGAGAGCCTGATTATGCTACGGCGATCAACACCTCAGTCGACCTCGTGAAGAACCTTCGGGCGAACTGTCCGGCGCGGCACAAGCTGATGATCCTCGATTGCTGCCACTCTGGCTCGGTCTTCCGGCTCGACGAGGGGGACGGTGGGGGACGGTCGCCCGACGAAAAGGTTGGCCCGGACCTGTTCCGCGCGCCCGCATTCCAGGCGATGACGGCCAGCCGGGAGTGGCAGGTCGCTTCCGACGGCGACGCCCTCTCGAACCACTCGCCGTTCACCAAGGTGCTGCTCCACGCCCTCTCCTCGATCCCGGGGAAGCAGATCGCGCTCCAGCCGCACTTCACCGTCTCCGAACTGTTCCACGAGATGCAGATGATGCTCCACGGTTCACCACTGCCTGAAGACCAGTCGCCGCAGAGCTGGTGGCTCGACGGGAACCGGGGTGAGTTCTTCTTCTTTCCCAACCCGAACGCGGAATATCCACAGGACGAATTGAAGCTGACGGAGGATGAGAGGAAGATCTTCCTCGCCATGGTGCCCACGACATTCGGAAACTGGTGGGCCGACGAGTTCCCGTGGTTCATGCCTAGCC
>JBAUOX010000300.1:0-2982 GCA_049579985.1 Isosphaeraceae bacterium
GCGGGCTCATGGTGCTTGGGGCCACGAAGTGTTAGAACGACACTTGTAATGGGCGGTGTTCCAGTGCGTTGCGGTCCCCCTGGTCGCTCAGAAGAGCGAAATGGCCGTTAGCCCGGATCGGCTTGCCGATGGCCACAAGTCTTTCATACCCAAGCGATTAGGTTGCTTCCCATGACCTTGTTCAACCCCGTTTTTAATTGCGTGACGCCTTAAGGACGTAAAATGATGAAAAACCCAGGCTGATGAGGGACTGACTACAGCCGACGAAGCTGGCTACGTCGTTCTGCGTCAGCCCCCAGCCAGCAAGCTTGCGAACCTGTTCAGGATCGATGTTCGGGACCATGCTCTCGGCCTGGTCACGCGGCAGGTTGGCGGTCGCGTAACAGAGCACCCGCCGGGTGGGTGGCTTGGGCCACGAACGCCATCACTAGGGAAGGGCCCGGTTCCGCATCGGTACCCAGTGGTTCTCCAGATCCGGTTGCTGGAACAGGCGCGCGAGTTCTGGGGAACGAGCCATCGCAGCCGTGGAAAAACCGGCCTGACCACCCAAGAAAATGAGTGCGAAAAAGGCAAATTGCGCCTCCGCGAAAATCGGCGAACAGGGTCCGGCACGCGCCTGGGCCAACGGCTCCGCCGAGCACGTACGCGACCGCAAGGTAGTACCTTGATCCCCGACATTTGCTCGATTCCCGGGCCTACGCCGTTGGCGAGGTCGAAATTGGGGGATACAATGCCTGGTCGTGAACGCATTGATGAAGTGATCGTCGAAGGGGCAAGGCTCGTGGTTCAGGAACAAGGGCGGTGACAGTCGAGCGATCGAGACTGGTGATCCTGGGCATCGATGAGGAGGGGCTGGGCGGGTTGACAGACCGGGCCCGGCGAATCCTCGCCGATGCCGACGTGATCGTGGGCGCCGCGCCGATCCTGGCGCTCCTCGAATCGCTGCCGGGGCGCAAGGTCGTGCTCGAGCCCGAGATGTCCAAGGCGCTCGAGCAGGTGAAGGAGTCGCTGCGCGCCCGGCAGCCGGTCCTGGTCAGCAGCGGCGACCCTCTGTTCTACGGCGTGGCGCGCTATCTCTGCGATCGATTGGGCAAGGACTGCTTCGAGATCTTGCCGCACGTCAGCAGCATGCAACTGGCATTCGCACGGGTCAAGGAGAGCTGGGAAGACGCCTACCTGACCAACCTGGCGGGGCGTCCCATCGAGGCCGTTCTCGATCGGATTCGCACGGCAGAGAAGGTCGGGCTGTTCTCCAGCGACGAGCTGACGCCCCCGCGCGTGGCTCGCGAGCTGCTGCAACGGGGAATCGACTACTTCCGCGCCTATGTCTGCGAGAACCTGGGTTCCCCCGACGAGCGGGTCACGCAGGCCGAGCTCGCCGACCTGGCGGCGCTGGAGTTCCATGCCCTCAACGTGCTGATCCTGGTGCGCAAGCCGAACCGGCCCGATCGAGCCAGCAGGGCCAGCAGGCATCGCCTCTTCGGCAATCCCGACGAGGCGTTTGCCCAGACCAAGCCCAGGCGGTGCCTGGTCACCCAGGCCGAGGTTCGCGCCGTCGCGCTGGCGCAGCTCGACATCCGCGCGACCAGCACGGTGTGGGACATCGGCGCGGGCTCCGGATCGGTCTCCATCGAGGCCGCCCAGCTTGCGTACCTGGGAATGGTCTACGCCATCGAGCCCGAGCCGGCCGATATCGCGCTGATCCAGGCCAACGCCGAGTCGTTCGGCGTGCCCAACGTCCGCCCCGTGCTCGGCCGCGCGCCCGAAGTGCTGGCGAGCTTGCCAGAGCCGGACGCGGTGTTCGTGGGCGGGACCGGCCGCCAGCCGGACCACGTCATCACCGCGGCCTATCATCGGCTCTGTCCCGGCGGCAGCCTCGTCGTCAACGTCGCGACCATCGAGGGCCTTGCATCGTCGTATCAGATCTTGAAAGGGCTGGCCGGCGGGGTCCGGGTCTGGAACCTGGGCGTCTGGCGGGGTATCGAGCAGATGGAACGCTTGCGCTTCGAGGCGGTGCCGCCCACGTTCCTCCTGGCGGTCAACAAGCAGGATCAAGGCGATGATTGAGCTCCAAGGGGGAATCGAATTCCAACGCACCCTCAGGAAAAAGCCGGGCGGCCGGCACCTGGAACCGTACTGAGCCTGGATGTTCGAGCCATTCCGGAAAACGAGATGGCTCGCGTATTGTGGGTCCGCGATCCGCCGATCTATCATCTAACTCCGGAAACTCAAGGCGTTGTGGCCGCTCGGAGGAATGGGCAATCGAATGTCCGAACCGGCAGAGCAGGAACTCGATCTGATCGCAGTGGGAGCGCATCCCGACGACGTCGAGATTGCCTGCGGCGGAACGCTGGCCCGGCTGGTGCGCAAGGGCTACGCGGTTGGCATCGTCGACCTGACCGATGGCGAGCCGACCCCGCACTCTCCAGGCCCGGACGTCCGGCTTGCCGAGGCTCGCCAGGCCGCCGACATCCTGGGAGTCGCCCTCCGGATCAACCTGAACATGCCCAACCGCAGGCTCTTCGACTCGTTCGAGGCCCGCGTCGCCCTGGCCAAGTTTTTTCGCAGGCACCGTCCCAAGGTCGTGCTGGGGTTCGGCGGCAAGACCGTGCTCGCCTCGCCCGACCACTACCAGGCCATGTTGATCACCGACGCCGCGGTCTTCTACAGCCGGCTGACCAAGTGGGACGAGCACTTCGACGGCCTCAGCCCCCATGTGGTCTCCAACCAATTGAGTTTTCCGATCGCCTTGCATGGGTTAGACTTGCCGGAAGCTTCCGGCTACATTGTAGCCGATATCGGTCCTACCCTGGAGGTGAAGCTGGAAGCCATACGCGCCTACCAGACCCAGTTTCCCGCCAGCAAGGCGGGCACCTTCCGGGCGGTCGAGACCATGAACCGGTATCACGGCCTGACCGCGGGTTTTGAAGCGGGCGAGCTGTTCCTGACGTATCGTTCGGTGGGAGTTGACGACCTCATGCG
>JBAUOX010000301.1:0-4489 GCA_049579985.1 Isosphaeraceae bacterium
GCCAGCTCGACCAGCCATGCGGCCGCGCCGCGTCCGGCGTTCTCCATCAGGATCAAGGTTGGTAGACCAAGCTGCTCGGCAGCCCTGACATCAAGCTCCCGTACCTCCTGACGCGATAACGGACGAAGCCGGCACGTCATAGCGACACCCCCCCCCTTCATGGTTGACTCAACATCTCGTTGTAGAGTGAGTTAACCCGATCCAGCCAGCATTGACAAGCTTTCTGGAGCGGTCCAGAATACCATGACGGTGGGTCAAGCGCAGCAAGGCCCGCCGGCGCGTTTTTGCTCATGCCCGGTAGATATTATTGCGGTTGATCCCCCTCGACCGACCTGCATGGGAGCTTTCCTCCTTATGCCGATCTACGAATACCATTGCGAGCCCTGCGACCATATCTTCGAAACCTTGGTTCGCGGCCCGAGCGATGTCGCTCGTTGCCCCAGGTGCGGCAACATCGATGTCGCCAAGCAGTTCAGTGTTCCTGCCTCCGTCCATTCCGGTCGCTCGAACTCCTTGCCGATGTGTGACAATCCCAGCACCTCCAGTTTCGGCTGTGGCCGGCCCGAGTGCGGGTCCGGACGCTGTGCTTTTGAATAGAAGAACAGGGTGGACGAGCAGGACTCAAGAACCCAGGGACGAGGCTCTGCAACCCTATCGCTAGATTCGCTAAAATTGCCCCAGAGCTTCAATTCACATCCTTTTATCCTAGTCATCTGCTTTGACAATATAACCCCCAGAGCGCATAAGTTCCTGGCTGGTGAGCGTCACAGTAGCACCTTGTGATCGTGCGCCGCGTTGGAACCCGATCTGTCAGAATCTCGAGAAATCCGATTCTTCAGGCGTTCCCTCCCAGCCGCCAGAGTAAGCACCAAGCAAGCACGCAAGGGTATGCCCGCACGGATGAGGGCGCGGGGGACGGGGCAATGGTGGCACATCCTGGCGGGGTACACGATGGAGTTGCCGGTTCGACAGCGACAGCCGGCCATCTGGCCTTGGAGTCGGCGCTTCGCGCCGCAGTGGCCGCGCGGCTAGGCGAGCTTCGATTTGGCCTCTGGTTTGGTGAGGAAGTCCATCTCGGCTTGAGTGGTGATGGTGACGCTCTGGAAGTCCAGGTGCCCAATGCCTTCTTTCGTGAGTGGATCAGAGGCCATTTCGCCACCAGTCTGGTGGAAGCCGCCCAGGTGGTGACGGGCCGGCAAGTGCGGCTGAACTTCGCGATCCAGAACGAGATAGACCCTCCTCCCGGCGACGTTGTCGAGCCCGACGCGGACCGCTCACAACAACGGTCAGGCTGTACGGTCACCGTTCCCATACCGGGCAATCCGAAGATGCCGCTCTCCTTTCCCGCCCCTCATCCAGCTTGCCGTGATCGTTCACCGACGCCTCGTTTCAAGCCTCCCGCAACTGATCGCATCCAGAGTCAGAACCATGCTCAACGCCCGGCGAACGGCCAGGCTTCTCGCCCAGGGCTCCCTGGACTACCTGCTGCCATCCGTTCGCCGCGACTCCTTGACGACTTCGTGACGGGGCCAAGCAATCAACTGGCACACGCCGCATCGAGAGAGATGATCCATACAACCGGCAAGGCGTTCAACCCTCTGGTCATTCATGGTGGTGTGGGCCTGGGCAAAACCCACCTCCTGGAAGCAATAACCCAAGGCTTGCGGCAGGTTCACCCCAGTTTGAATGTACTCTCGATCACGGCTGAGGCATTCACCAACAGCTTCCTGGAATCGATGCGGGCCGGAACCCTGGGCGGTTTTCGTACCCGGTACCGCGGGCTTGGGGCGCTGGCCATGGACGATGTTCATTTCCTGGCAGGTACACGGGCCACGCAGAACGAGTTCCTGCACACGTTCAATTCACTGATCGTCCGCGGCGCCCCCATCATTCTGACCGCCGACCAGCACCCCCGGCGGATCTCCCGGCTCACGGAGGAGCTGGTGACGCGGTTTCTCGGAGGGATGGTCGTCAAGCTCGAGATCCCTGATCTGGCAACCCGGCGAGCAATCCTACAGGCACGTTCGGAAGCCCGGGGAGTCAGCGTTCCTGGTACCGTGCTGGACTACATTGCCGAACACCTTCGCTCCAGCGTTCGAGAACTCGAAGGGGCCATTCACAGCGTGATCGCCCACGCTTTGCTCACCGGCAAGCGTCTGGACATGGTGCTCGCCAAGGCCGCGCTACGCGACACGATACATCATACCGCGCAGGCCGTCGGCCTGCGTGACGTCGAGCGCGCGGTATGCCGGCTCTTCCAGATCGATCCGGAGGCACTGAAATCGGACAGCCGCGCCCGTGCCCTGGCCTATCCCCGGATGCTGGCCATGTACCTGGCGCGCAAGCATACCGGCGCCGCGTACAGCGAGATCGGTCGCCATTTCGGCAACCGCAACCACTCGACAGTCATCTCGGCCGATAAGAAGGTACAAGGATGGCTCCGGGACGAGCAACAAAACGCTCTGCTGCCCGGTTTCGACACCATCGCCGATGTCCTCGCTGATCTTGAGCGGACCTTGGGCGCCTGAGCCTGGACCCCCGACTTGTTGGCTCACCCATTCGGCAGGCGCCTCTCTGTCCGTACATATTGATCCTTGATAGGACTGGAATCCGCGACGAGGTTGCCTGACCGGACCCTGAGCTTGGTTGTGCCCGCCAGCATGCAGCGCGTGTATCTCGATTAGCCTTGCGCCATGGGGATAGGGATCTGCCTGGCAGCGTGTTCGATCACGGAGTTCGCGCGGAGCTGGCCTGGCGCGTCTCCGGCGGGGATGTTGATGTTGGCGTTTGCGGTCGCTCCAGCTTTTCGAGCCTGCGCTCCAGTTGCTCTAGCCGATCAGCAACGGCACGGGGGAGAGTGAGCTTGAGTTCCTCGGCCTGCGGCGGCGGCACGGCCGCGCGTAACAGGCTTTGCACGGACCCCGGGATCGAGACCGCCGCTGGAGCTTCATGCCAGGGTTGGGTCTCGGCCTGGCCAATCCTGGAATCAGGGACGGACGATGCAGCAGGTGTCGGCGGAGTAGGCAGCAACGCCGTGGGCGGTGCCGCTGAAGGGACGGCGGAAGTGGCCGCAGCCGGAGCGGCGGTCGGGACCACTGTCAACGACGAGGCCGAGGATGGCGTGGAGCCTGGGCCGGCAATCGTCGTCACCGACTCCGTCAGGACGGGCTTGGGCGATGACGGCTGGCCCACGGATGAACCGGGAGTAGGGGACAGACCAGCCTGCGTGCCGGCTTCCGCCCGGCTGCTGGTTCGCAGCGCCAGCGTCATGTGCTGACGCTGCGGTCCGCGACCGCGAACAACATCCAGGCGAATCATCGACTGCGCGGGTAGCCGGTCCAGCCGGTCCGTCAGGTCGGGGGGCGAACGGACGGGCTGACCATCAACAGCGACGATCGCGTCTCCTGCCCGTAAACCGGCCAGTGCGGCCGGCGTGCCCGCCATCACCTCCAGTAAAAGGGCTCCTTCGAGAAGCGCATCGACGTCAGGAATTGGGTGCGGACCGGCTTCAGGCTGCTGGCGAAGTGTCGCTGCTGCCGCGACAGGCTCCAGACGTACCCCTAGGTAGGCCCGATCGACGTGGCCGCGGGCGCGAAGCTGGTCAGCCACCCACAGGACGTCACGAACCGCCAGCGCGAAGCCGAAATCATTGTCACGCTCCGCGCGGTCTTTGGCCGTGGCCGGGATAGCGAGGCCGCTTCGGATCAGGCCGAGCAACTGGCCGCGGAGGTTGGCCACCACCGCACCACTGTCGCCGGGGTAGAGCGAGGCTTGAACCTGAATCAGCCCACCGAGTTGACGTGATCCCAGCTTCAAGGCGCGGTCAAGTCCCGCGATGTGCCCCCGGCTGATGGAGTGCCCTAGCCCGAACGGGTTGCCAACGACAAATACCTGGCTGCCCAGGGTCGGCTCCTCAGCCGCAATCTGGATCGGCCGCACCGCTCGGGGCGCGATCTGCAGCAAGGTCAGCCCAGTTTCTGGATCGGCGGCCACCCAGTGAGCCGGATGGCGCCTCCCCGAGGCGTCATGTGCAACGATCGTTGTCGGGCCCGTCGCACCGCTGCCTGTTGCAATAGGGCCTGGGGCGGAGGAAGTGGAGGATGACGGAGGATCGATGCGTACGGAGAGCACGTCGCCCCGCGAGTTGATCACCACGCCGGGGGCCAACCGGCGCGAGCCGGGTGGACCTTCCAGAGCCGTGTACTCAAGCGCGACAACCGAATCCCGGGCGCGAATCATCCCGGCCGACATTTGCCGCTCCAACTGCTCTAGAGCTGCGAATAAGGCCGATTCGTCGCTGCCTTCCCGATCATCGTGCCCACGCGTGGCAGAATGACTCGACGATCCTGCGCGGGAACCGAGTCTGGTCGCCCGATTGCTTGTGCCCTCTCTGGGAAGCGCCAATGTGCCGGTCCTGGCCTCTTCCGCCCCCCAGGTCGAGTGGTTCGCCTGGTCAAGCCCCGCGGAAGACGACTCCTCGAGCCGCCCG
>JBAUOX010000302.1:0-15795 GCA_049579985.1 Isosphaeraceae bacterium
AGTACGCCATCCATGTCGAAGATGACTCCGGCAATCCTCCGGGTTTCGCGGCCCGACGTCGAGCAATAGCGATCCGGATTGTTCACAACGACCTCCCTTGACCGGGTGACGCCGAAAACTGCTTGCCACCCAATCTATCATCCCTGCGATTCTGATCGACGAACGCGGCCACCGCGGCCTTCATCTCGCGGTCGAGGCGCCGGGAGAGTTCGACGTCGAGAACCGTACCGTGGTCCCGGCCCGGGATGATCTCGACCACGGCGTCGCTCTTCAACTGGGCCAGTGAGTCCTTCAGAAGCTGGGCGGCTCCCTCGAGATAGAAAGTGTCCATGCCGCCGGTGATGACGTGGATCTTGCCGCCCAGCTTCGGGCCAAGAGTGGGCCAGCTCCGTTGCAGGACCAGGCGGATGTCGTAGGCTTCCCACGCCTTGGCGACCTCGGGATCGAGAGCGCCGGTGGCCCGGTCCCAGAGCTTGCGGGGCTGGCCGTCCCGACCGACCGGGCTGAAGACCGCCTCGAACGAGCCGAGCTGGCCTCCCGGACCCATGGCTTCTTCCATCTTCGAGAAGCGGTCGTAGAAGATGATGGGGAGAATGCCCATGCGGGCGATCGGCCGGCTCTTCCCCTGGCGATCGCGAAACATGTTCTCGCCGGGTGCATAGATGTTGATCCGCTGGAAATCACGGAAATCGACCGGGTCGGGGCTGGTGGACCAGGTGCCGCCGAAGAAGCCGGGGTACGTCACCTGCAGCCAGAGGCTGCTCCAGCCGCCCGAGGAATGACCGCTCAGCAGCCGGGCGCGAGGGTCTGCCACCAGGGGAAAGGTCTTCTCCAGGTAGGGAATGAATTCCTCGATGAGGGCCTGGCCTCGCGGCCCGTTGGTGGCACTGTCCGCAAAGACATGGTGGCCCGTGCCGCAATCGGGGTCCAGCACCACGCGCATCATGTCTTTGGCATAGTTCATCCGCGAGCTCGCCACGAACATCTCCGCCATGTGATGATCGCCGCCGAAGCCGGGGATGATGTACACCGTGGGAAGTTTCCCGACCGGCCTCGCTTCGGGCAGGATCACCGCAGCGCGATGCTTGATCGGCCGATGATAAAATGCCGAGAGCAGCGGGCTCTCCAGCTCGGCGAGCTTGATTCGCTCGGTCTCCTGGAACTTCCGCGGGGGGACGAGCTTGTCAACTTCGAGGCGGATCGTGCTCGTTGCCTTTGGTTCGATCCTGGCGTGGACGACCGGTCCATAGGCGTTGCCCTCGCCTGTGCCAATGCTGTGGGTATCCGGGTTGAGACGTACGACTGCCTGAACCGCGTATTCTCCTGGCTCGAGCGAATCGAGCGGGCCGGGAAAGCCGCTCGCCGCGGAGTCGATCCGTACTGTCTGCGTGGGCTTCCAGCCCTTGACATCCCGGGCAAAGAACGGCTGCGGATGGAACCAGTCGGGTCCGAACCGGGGCTCGAGCCGCGAGTTGCCCGGCTCCAACAACACGTAGACCCTGGCCGCGATCGGCTGAGCCCCCAGATTCGACGGGTATGCGACCTCGAAGGCCAGCGCCCGCGAGGACAGAGATCTCCTGGCCGCGACACCCTCCTTGGGAGCCGGCGTCGTCTGGGTCGACGTCTGAGCGGAGACAAGTTGGGACCATGACCCCGATGCAGCGAGCCAGAGCAGAACGACACCCCAGCCAGATTGGCGAGCGGAGGCGCGGAATCGTCCGGAACCGGCGATAGCAGACAGGGCTTGCGACATGGAGGCATCCCGATCAAGCAGAATGAGACGGCGGAAGACGAGTCTCCGCGAAATTGGTTTCCACAGGTCTTGCCCGAGCTTCACAAGGCAAGTAGTTCGGGAACAGGCAACATCGGGTAGTCCCTGAGCAAGACCTCCGGCGATAGGTGGGGAACCGGTGTGAAATGACGCGACGCCAGCCGCGCCGAGCCCATCACGCATTCTTTTTCAAGAACATAATACTTATTGTACTGATCGATCACCTGGTTGGTCGGCCCGAGGTCGAGCGATTCCAGGAACCGCCGCCACTTCACATTGAACCGCTGAACGCTGGCGATCAGGTCGCGTGCCACGGTGCGCTTTTGCCGCGCAGGGGCAACCCGCCCGGCCCAGACTGGCGGCTCGTGTTGCGCATGCTGCCAGAGCGAGTCGATCGGCCCGGCGAAGACCTCGCTCCAGTCTCCCGGCCCGGTCGCCACGCGCGACCACTGACGGAGCCGCAGCCGGACCATCTCCAAGGACTCTTCTCGCTCCCGTAGGCAGCGGGCATGGATCCGCTTCAAAGAGTACTCCAGGTCCTGGCCACGGCGCGCAAATGCGGGCACATCAAAGAGCCCCATCAGCTCCTTGATCTCGGAATCCACGCTCATCGCCGGTACCGAGTCTTCGACGTCATCCTCGTTCATCGCGTCTTGGTTCCATCAACGACCAGGGAAATTCCGGATGTCAGACGGCCAGATTTCTGAATGCGGAGCATCGAGGCAAATGGCAAATGGCAGATGCCAGATGGCAAAGCGAATTCCCCATTCCAAAATCGAAAATCCAAAATCCAAAATCCGCTCATTTCCCATGCTCCGGAGGTTGGGGAAGTGTGGCCAGGCTGTTGAGGCTGCGACGGTAGTGCCAGAGCTGGCGTTGGGTGCCTCGAGCCTCGGTTCGAGCGGCCCAGGCCTGGGAAACCTCGCGCAGGACTGATTCGGGATCCTTGCCGTCGAGTGCGGCCACTCGCGCTCGGGCGAGATCTTCCAGGTAGCCCGCGGCCTCGGGGATGCGCAGGCCTGGCACGACCCGCCCGGCCATCAGGGTCCGGCTGACGGCGCCGGACCATTGCCGCGAATCGACGTCGGGTGCGGAGGTCGGGTCCGGCAGTCCATGACCCATCTGGGAGGTTCGTACCGGCAGCATGGGAAAGGTCGCTTCGGCACGGAGGCGGTTGGCATTCTCGGGACTGGCCAGATATCGGGCGAGGTCCAGCGCGGCGTCGAGCTGCAGACCGGAAAGGCCGCGCTTGACTCCGACGAGCCAGCCGCCGCCCATGGGCAAATAGCTGGGTGCATTGAGTGACGAGGAAGTCTCCCATTGCCGGCGCAGCGGCTCGAACACGCGTTCCGATCCCGGCAGCGGCGCCACGCCGGCCGCGTGCCCGCCCGACCAGGCCAGGGCTCGCTCAGCCCGGTCGATCAGCAGGGCGGCCTTACCCGCGCGAAAGGCCTCGCGAGCGGCCGGGCCGTCAAACCTGTCGATTCCGGGAGGACCGTGACGCTTCCAGGCAGTGACGCTGCGAAGAGCCTCGACGAACGGGGGAGAATCGATCCGCGGCGTCATCGAATCGGCATCGAAGAGGAAGGAATACTGGTCGCGATGCTGGGCCAGGCTGGTTGCGCGGGCCAGGTAGGTCGTATTGCCGAGGCCCTCGGAGTCCTGACCCAATACCGCCGCGATGCCGTGATCGGGTGCGCCGTCGCCACTCCAGTCCCTGCCCTCAAGAAACCCGGCCAGGGCGTCGAGCTGGGCCCATGTGGAGGGGGGTTGCAGCGTGATCCCTGCCTCGCGTGCCGCGTCGATGTTCGCTGGACGGGAAAACGCGTCCCGGCGGTAAACCAGGACCAGGGCCGATGCCCCCATTGGCAATCCCATCCGGTCCGCGCCGTACTTGGTCACCTGCTCGCGAAACACCGGCGCAATGTCCGGGTACTGAAAGGCTTCGGTCGGCGACTCCTCCGTGCTCCCGGTTCGCCCGGCCTGTGCGGACTCGTCTTCCTGTTCCTGTGGCCGGGTGGGCAAGACAATCTGATTGGGAATGAGCTCCAGCACCTCCGCATCCACAAGGTTGCCAAGCTCCTGGCCCGGGAAGATCAGGAGATCGAGATCGGAGAGGTTGTCGAGCGAGCGGACTGGCTCGTCCTTGATCGTGACGTCCCCCCCGCGCGAGGCAACCCATTCACCTCGCTGGGCCGACAGCCCCGTCAGGATGGCGGAATCACCCAGGGCCCCGACCGCGAGTTTGACCCCCGGGAACGAGGGCTTGACGGGGCCGGAAGGCAGAGATCGATCCTCACCCCAACAACCGGAGAGCGCGCACAAGCTCACAATCCAGCAGCTCCAGGCCAGATAGCCTGGGAAGCAGCGCATCCTCCCGACCGATCCCCTCATTCCTGTCTCCCAACCTGCCGAGCATGGTAAGCTTCACCCCTGGGAGGGCGAGGCTGACCTGCCGTCGTCCCGGATGATTCGGGGCGGCTTCATCGTAATGGACCACGGCGAGGCCGGTCAAATCGGCAGTCGTCTGGACTGACAGGGCGGCCTCTCCTTGTTCTCGAGGCTCCAATCAACGAGGCAGGGCGAGGCATTGCGTGAAGCTGCCTCGCCCTGGATGTCGAAACGGAAAACCCAAGGAATCCGGCCGGTCAGCCCGTGCGCGGTTACCGATCGATTCCCAGCCGGAAAAGAAGCTCCTCGAACTGATCGCGGTGCTCGTCGTCGGTCGAGTGAAGATGCTCGGCCTCCGAAATGAACTTGAGGGTGTCGTCACGCCGCAGACCATACTGAAGCAGGACCGCTTCGAACGGCTCGAGGTCGTGAGCGTAAACGAACAGGAGTTTATGCTCGTCGAACTGCACTTCCATCGGCCCGTTGGGGTTCAGCGCGGCCAGGCCGGCGCAGCCGTCGTTGAGCAGAAGTGATTCGTAGTCGAAGAGCGTGCTCTTGAGGATGACCGTGTCGATGTGCTCACGATACATGTCCGCGTGAGAGCCTGGCTCGGATTCGTGGCTCGACTCCATCACGACATCAACATCGTCACCCAGGGGATCGAGCAGATCCATGAAAACGTCGAAGAGTCGCTCGGCAGAGATCGATGCGGCCAGCACGGGCATCTTGTTGCCGGACTCGGGGTCGCAATAGACGTCACGCCGGTACCCTTCACGAGGGATCACCTCGAGGCCGATCGAAGGGCGAACGGCATCCGTCAGCAAGAAATCCCCGTAACGTCCGACGCGGAGGTGGGCGTCAAGCTGTTCCTGGCTCAAATCGTCAAAAGTCGTGCGAGGCATACCGGTTGGATTGTTGCGGAGAACACGCTCAAGGAAGCGTTGAATGAAACTCATGGAAAGGGCTCCCCTCCTAAACCGCGTCGTACTAAAGGGAATGTTTCGATGAATGTCCTCGGCCACCGCGCCAAGCGGTCTCGGGGCTCATCCCCCGAGCTTTACCATCCCAGGCGTCCGCTTGACACCGCGCCCAAAGGGAGCCGAAACCCACCCCGGGGACGGTCGCCTTTCCGTTGGCAACGCTTCACTACCGCTCTTGAGAGTATACCATGCGCGACACCCATGTCTCGCCTACGTTGCCGGTCTTGCTGAAGTGAACTCGAGGATAAGATCGTTGTCCGCAGGTAATGCGTCACAACCCCCTTGATTAGTATCCCATCCCGCTTTCATTTTCCAGTCAGAGGACACCACAAGCAACTCAGATACCACTCGCGCGCTCTTTGTGGAAGGAATCGTTGTCCGACCCGTCCCAGCAAAAACTTGAGTCAAGTTTTGGAAAATATGGACCCTGGCCGAGAGAAGTCAACCCTACAACTCCAGAGGCTCCATTTTGTAAAGGTTGACCGGGTGACAACAAGTCCGCCGATCGAAAAAACAACGCGCGTGGATTCAGTGAAGCAACTGCGGGCGGGCCGGGGATGCGGACAGCAATGGGTTCTTGCTCTTTCACCTGCCTGGGCCATCGCGCGTCCATTCGCGCGGAATCGACCGCAACAACGCGTTTCCCAGCTCCGGGAAGCTCACTTCCGCGCTCATCGTAGGGCAGTCGCCCTCGTGGGACGAGCATGCTATACTGGGGCGATCTTCTCCCTAGACCGGACTGGGGCGATCTTCCCGGGCAGGCGGGGTTCGCCGGCGAAACCCGACCCTTCACGCAGGATCCGGGATCGGGCGACGCAACGCGACGGGCCACTTCGTGGAGCTTGCAAAATGTCCGGCACTCGGAAAGGTGGTTGCTCATGGCGCTGGAGCAGGTGGACGCGTATCTCGAGAAGCATCGGGACCACTTCGAAGCGCAGCTCAAAGATCTGATCCGGATTCCCAGCGTCAGCGCCCAACCGGATCACGATCCCGATACCCAGCGGGCGGCAGCCTTCGTCCGCGATGATCTGGCCGCAATAGGGCTGAAAGCCGAGCTGATCTCCACCCAGCGCCATCCTCTGGTTTATGCGGAATGGCTCGGAGCCCCGGGTAAACCCACCCTGCTCGTTTATGGCCACTACGACGTCCAGCCTCCCGAGCCGCTCGAGCCATGGCTCTCTCCGCCGTTCGAGCCGACAATCCGCGACGGCAACCTTTATGCCCGAGGGGCCACGGACGACAAGGGCCAGATGTTCACTTACCTGAAGGCGGCACAAGCCTGGCTCAAGGCGACCGGGTCTCTTCCGGTGAATGTCAAGTTCTTGATCGAGGGTGAGGAAGAGATCGGCGGCGTCAATCTCGAGACCTACGTCGCCGAGCACTGCGGCCGTCTCGCCTGCGACTATGCGGTCATCTCCGACACCAGCCAGTTCGCCCCGGGCATGCCGGCCATTACTTACGGCCTGAAGGGACTGGCTTACTTCGAGATCCACGTCCAGGGAGCAAACCGCGACCTTCACTCCGGCACCTACGGCGGCGCCGTCGCCAACCCGCTCAACGCGCTGGCGACCATCCTGGCCAGTTTGAAAGGGGCGGATGGAAAGATCCGGATCGAGGGATTCTATGACGCCGTCAAACGGCTGGAAGACTGGGAACGCGCCGAATTCGCCCGGATGCCTTTCTCGGAGGCCGAATTCCAGGCCGATCTGGCCGTGCCGGCCTTGGTGGGAGAGGAGGGCTACACCACGCTCGAGCGGAAGTGGGCTCGACCCACCTGCGACGTTCACGGACTCTTCGGCGGCTACTCCGGACCCGGGCCCAAAACCGTCCTGCCCTGCAAGGCAGGGGCGAAGCTCAGTTTTCGGCTTGTACCCGAACAGGACCCCAAGACGGTCGGTGAGCTCTTTCGTGCGCACGTCCGCAAGTTCACTCCACCAGGAGTTTCCGTCGAGGTGATCACTCATCAGGGTGCACCGGCCGTGCTGGTCAGCGTCGACAGCCCCGGCTTCCGGGCCGCGGTCCGGGCCATCGAGGCGGGCTTCGGCGCCAAGCCGGTCTTCATCCGCGAGGGAGGCTCCATTCCGGTTGTGGGGCTGCTCAAGCAGCACCTGAAAGTGGACACGCTCTTGCTTGGCTGGGGCCAGAACGACGACAACCTGCACGGCCCCAATGAGAAGTTCTCTCTGGCCGATTTTCACCGGGGCATCAAGGCCGGCGCTCATTTGCTAGAGGAGCTGGCCAACGAGCCGGCCTAGCGACCCGTTCAGAAACTCAAGGCAGACCCATGCTCGATCTCAAATACGTCATCGCCAATACCGAAACGGTGCGGCAGAACTGCCGCAACCGGAATGTCCCCGACGACGTGCTGGAGGATATCGATCGGGTGGTCGCGCTCGAGGCCGAGCGCAAGGGGTTGCTGTCGGTCGTGGAGGAGATCCGCCGCCGCCAGAACGAGGTGGCCCAGGCCACCGGCCGTGAGAAAGATCCCGAAAGGCGGGCCGCGTTGATCGAGGAAGGCAAACGCCTCAAGGCCGTGGTCAGCGATCAGGAAGATCAACTCCGGGTCATGGACGACGAGATCAAACAACGCCTGAGGCGAGTTCCCAACCTGACCCATCCCGACGCCCCCGTCGGGGTCACCGAGGACGACAGCCGCGAGCTCCGCAGGGTTGGAACGCCGCGGACTTTCGAGTTCCCGGTCAAGGACCATGTCGAGCTCGGCAAATCCCTCGACCTGATCGACTTCGAAACCGGCGGCAAGGTCGCGGGCACCGGCTTCTATTTTCTCAAGAACGATGCCGTGCTCCTGGAGCTGGCACTTCAGCAGTTCGCGGTCCGAACCCTGATCGCTGCCGGGTTCACGCCCATTATCACTCCCGATCTTGCCCGTAACAGTATTCTGGAAGGCATCGGGTTCACCCCCCGAGGGGTCGAAACGCAGGTTTACTCGATCGAGGAGAGCGACCTCAGCCTGGTGGGCACCGCCGAGATCACGCTGGGCGGCATGCTCGCCGACGAGCTGCTCGAGGAAAGCCAGTTGCCCATCCGGTATGTCGGGCTGTCGCACTGCTTCCGCACCGAGGCGGGCGCCGCGGGCCGGGCCAGCCGCGGGTTGTACCGGGTGCACCAGTTCACCAAGGTCGAGATGTTCGCGTTCACCACCCCGGAGACCTCCGGCGCGATCCACGCCGAGCTGCTGGCGATCGAGGAGCAAATCTTCCAGGCGCTGGGCGTTCCCTACCGCGTGCTCGATATCTGCACCGGTGATCTCGGCGGCCCCGCCTACCGCAAGTTCGACCTCGAAGCCTGGATGCCCGGTCGCGGCGCGGCCGGTGAGTACGGCGAAGTGACCAGTACCTCCGACTGCACCGATTACCAGTCCCGACGTCTGAACATCCGCTACCGGCCCGGCGGTCAGAAGGGAACACGGTTTGTCCACACGCTGAACGGCACGGCCGTCGCGCTCTCGCGGGCATTGATCGTGATCCTCGAGAATTACCAGCGCGCCGATGGCCGCATCGACGTCCCCGAAGTGCTCAGGCCCTACCTCGGCAAAGATGTGCTTGGAAATCCCTGAATCCCCACGTTTCATCACTCGAACCGGAAGTGCCCGCGACAGCGGCGGCCGCGCCTACCCCGAGGACGGCGTCACCCCGGCGCCGTCTCGGTCCGATAGAGACAACGGCCTTCCCCGCAACCGAGTCGGACGGCCCATGGAGCGATCTCCTGATGACGACTGGGAAAGGGAGGTAGGCTTGTGCGAAACCCGCTCCTGGTGCCCGACCTGCGCGAACTGATCCAGAGCGGAGAAGTCGCCGCCCTGCGCGAATTCATCGAGGACCAGCACCCGGGGCGGACCGCCGAGCTGATCGAGGATCTGGAGGCCCAGGACGGCGACTCCCTGTTCCGGATCCTGCTGCCGCGAGACCGCGCCGAGGTCTTGAGCTACCTCGGCACCGAGAGCCAGAACCGGATCGTCGAGGCCATGCCTCCCCAGGAGGCGGCCGAATTGCTGCACCACATGTCGCACGACGAACGGGCTGACCTGGTCAATCGCCTCGACGAGGAGTTCGTCGATGTCGTGCTCCCCCACCTCGCCCGGGCCGAACGCGAGGACATTCGCCGGCTGGCGAGCTATGAGCCCGGAACCGCCGGCGCGGTCATGACGACCGACTACGTCACCCTGCCGGCGCACATCACCGTGCGTGAGGCCCTCGACCGCCTGCGCCACGAGGCGCCCGATCGCGAGACCATCTATTACTGCTACGTCGTGGATCATAATCGACGGTTGATCGGCTTCGTCTCGCTCAAGAACCTGATCCTCTCGCGCCGGTCCGCCTTGATCGAAGACATCATGCAGCGCGATGTCATCTTCGGCCGCCTGGACGAGGACCAGGAAACCGTCGCCCGCCAGATCGACAAGTACGACTTGCTGGCACTGCCGATCATCGACTCCACCGGCCGGCTTGTCGGCATCATCACCCACGACGACGCCATGGACATCCTGCGCCAGGAGCAGACCGAGGACATCCTCAAGTTCGGCGGCGTCTCACCCGACCCCGAGGCCGATACCGCCCCCTACTGGCAAAGCACCGTCATCGACGTGGTCAGGCGCAGGATCAAGTGGCTCTTGATGCTGTTCGTCGCCGAGAACTTGACCTATCCCGTGGTCCGTTACTACAAATGGACGACCGACGACAGTCACTTCCCAGCGCTCGAATTCTTTATCCCACTCATGCTCGGCACGGGGGGCAACGCCGGCAGCCAGACCGTTGGCACCATCATCCGCGGGATGGCTCTGGGCGAAATCAAGGGACGCGACGCCTGGCGAGTCTTGCTGCGGGAGTCGCTGATCGGGCTTTTCCTGGGTCTGATGCTCGGTACGGCCGGACTGCTCTATGCCCGCTACTGGCGGGGCCAGCCCTGGGGCATTTCCGCAGTGGTCGGCCTGACGCTGCTGGGCATCTGCATGTGGGCCAATACCATCGGTGCCCTGATCCCCCTGCTGGCCCGCAGGATGGGCATCGATCCGGCCGTCATCTCCGCCCCGTTCATCAGCACCCTGGTGGACGCCACCGGACTGGTCATCTACTTCACTACCGCCATCCTGCTCCTGGTCAAAATGTCACACTGAAGCGCCGTCAGATGCCCGGCAGCCATGACCATTCCTCACGAGTTGCTGTAAATCCGCCCGTGCAACCGCGAGGTCGCCCACCGTGGCCGGCGACGGAACCAGACCAGCTCCACCGCATGAGCGTGATAGTCAGCCCCAGCGTCCGCATGACAACCATTCCCTCGTAGAGCACGAAGTGCTTGTGAACGCTCCTCTCGGGCGTACATCGGATTTTGCACCTATCCGGCAGTTTGCTCTAAGTTGCAATGATATAACGGTTTAGTGTTGAAATTGAGATGGATGGATTCGTGGATATGATACGAAACTGACACACTAAGAGCGGGTTGAAACCGGGGTTTAGTGTCAGATTCCGTATCACGGCGGTATCGGCACATCTGGATTCCATCGCTAACGCCAACATCGGAAGGGTGGGCGTGGTGATATCGACATCGACGACAACGATGTCGCGGTCCCTGCTGGCGCGAGTGGTACGAGGGAGGAACACCGTGAAGCAGCCATCCAACCAACACCCCGAACGACATGGCCCAATGCACGCCATCATCGGCAAGCCCTGTAACCCGTCGCGGCGGGCCTGGGGGTTCTGCACGACTGGAATTCCACGGCCGCTGGTCCCTAACCCAGACACAGGGCCCGGTCTTCGCCGCCGGAACGGCGGAACGCCGCCGAGCCGGTCAAGTTTCCTGTCTCCTCTGTTCAAATCCCCCCGTGCCCCCAGAATTGCGTATGGTGTCCCCGGAACTCCCTGATACGCCTTACAGGCCGGGGTCGGCCCCCGCTGCGGGTCATCGTCCCAGACTTTGCCCTGGCCACAGGGTACGATCACCAGCGTGTTGCTCATCTGCACCTCGTCACCGGATGGGATCGCCCTTCTCCCTTGCAATCCTGCGTTGCACCGAGTACTTCTGACTAGGAGAAGGCGTCATTCCAGGAGGGCCGTCCCGATGTCACCACTCGGCGAAGCCATCTATCATGTCCTGGCCCAACGGGTCGGCCTTGAGAACCCGCTCATTACCTATCAGGAACTCGTCGATAGCCTGCCACCTCTTGCCCCTCCTTACGAGAACATTACCCGGGCTGACGACGGGCGGTTGTCCATAGCACTGGGAGAGTTGGGACGAGCCTGCCGGGACCATGGCCTCCCGACCCCGACGGCTCTGGTCATCCGCAGAATCGAACAGTCTCCGGGGTCTGGCTATTACCCCGTGTTCCACCCGGAGACCGGCAATGACCCGGTGAAGCAGAAGGAAGCCTGGGAGAGCGAACTCGAAAAGGCAAGATCGACGAAGTATCCCCAGAGCTTGGTTCACGGCCCCACGGACAGGCCGGATACGCACTCGGACGAACGACAGAGGTCAGGCCCGCTCGGGCACCTCCGAGTCGCCGACAACGCATCGAGGGCGACCATCGTCTTCACCGGCCAAGTGACGTGTCCCCGCTGCTCCACCTCTGTGGACGTGGAGATCGAGAGGAATGCAAACGCTCTGTCGCCGAAGCAACCCGCATTCGTCGTGGTCGAGGCATCTCCTGGCGGCAAGCCAATCGGGTATCTCTTCATCGGCTCGATCCTGAGTTCCCCGGTCCTTTACTACGGCTCGCTGAATCACTGCGGTGCCGAACAACGGGTCGCCGTGTTCTACAACCGGGCACTTCGCGATCGTTCGGACCACCACCTGACTGTCATGCCATCGACTTCGGCCCCGCCGAACACGCCGCCTTGAGAGGACGAAGCTTTCAAGCTCTCGTGACTGGCAGCTTACCCGACACCTCACAATTCTCCCGGCCTGTTTCCCGAACGCAAGGTGGGGATCTCTGAATCGGCAGGCGGATTCCGAGAATCTCGCAAAGCCACGTAACAGTAACCCCAGCAATACCTTAGCACAGATGTACCCGTTCGCAAGGGGACCCATACTGTCGCGTGTTTTCGCAGGGAGACGAGGTATTCTCGGAGCCAAAACGGTAGAAAACCGGTAGTGTTGATGCGGTGGAAATCGTCAACGCGACGAGTAAAGATATGTCTCCAGACTCCTCGCGACAGACGAAGCGGTGTTTCCTATCTCCGCTATTCAAATCACTATGTCCCCTTCGAGTCCCTCCCCCTGACCTGGCCGCCGTCGTGGCGGCATGGTCTGATCTGCCCGAGGCGATCAAGGCCGGCATCCTGGCGATGGTCAAAGCCGCCTCGCTGGAGCGGTGAGAGCGATGAACTCTGCTGGCCGCCGCCGCTTCTTGAACACCGATTGGAGGTCCGGCTTCGCGGACTCCAATCCATAATGGTTAGGCGTCGCGAGTTAGCCTCGATGACAGCGGCATCCCTCGCTCGTGAACGAGCCGTCTGGACGACCGTGCTGTCTTACCCAGTCGATCAACTCCGCACGAGAGTCGGCACAGACCTTGGCGTACTGTCGCTCCGTGTAAGCGCCGGGCTCGTACCGTGCCTGATTGGTAACGTCGTCACAGCAGGAACGATGAAGCGCCATATAGCCTGGATTGATATTCCTATTCGTGTTGACGATATACCCGCTTGGATGGGCGGCAACCCAACTCCGGTAAGCATCGTCATTGTGAACGGTATCACGGCCATTGAAGATTTCCACAGGCATGGTATGTCCCTCGTCTCGGCGCATTCCGCTACCGAACCGGGTCCGATCCCAAAAAGCGGTCGGTCCTGGCACCTCTGGCAGTCTGGAAAGGCCAGATTTTCAGGGAAATCTGATTGTATAGCTCTGTACTCCGGATGTGGATCTTACCAATCGTACTTGAAATCGCTTGTTTAGTTTCGAGTCCGATGAACGTAACAGATTGAGACACTTGGACTTGCAATAGTACAGCAAATCACCGCTTTTTGGGATTGGACCCTACCGAACCTATGAGCGAGAGGCCATCGCCTCCCCGCCGCCTAACGCCAAAGCTCAGCGGACCCGGCCCGCCGAGAGGGGCTTCGATGTTCCCAGAAAGCGCCGCGGCGGGCCGGGTCCGCTGCAGCGCGAGGTTAGGCGTCAGCCGCTGGCTGGCACCTCGCACAAGAACCGCATTCCCTGATCGGGGCGACGTGAGAGTAGGCCGAACAGGGCATCATAATCCTCAAGACGATCGACGTTATGCACGCGCCAGATGGCACCGGGGTCGCCGAAGCTGAGGGTAATGCAACCGCCGAGCGATACCGGGATGCGATTGTCTCTCGTCAGCCCACGAATCGCCGGTGCAATATCGGCGGAAGGACCCCGGATGGCGATCTGACTCTGGTTGAGATTACCGCGGTTTATGTAGTCGAGCGCTCGTTGAGTAACGACCAAGGTTATTTCCGCCATAGACGTCTCGCTCCCCCCGCCTAACTCTTGTTTCTGCTGACCCGCATAAAATCCTCCCCCGGTTTGCAGAAGACGAAGCCCCAGGGGCTATATGCGGAACTAACTATTTTCAAAGTAACGGCTTGGACCTTGTGTTACAAGTCCCTGCTGGACTTTTATTTAGTCGGTCCGCAGAATCAACCGCCGTTGCCTAGATGCGGCTAGACTCACCCCGAAGAGTGGCCGTCTCCGCGTCTTCCGCCACTGATGACGCACAAATGGGGCCTCGGAACGGACCGCCGGAGGGAAAAAAGGACATCACTGATCTCGACTGTTTGTCAGGGCAGCGAGCCCGAGGACACGCACGTAAACGCTCGATGCAAGCGGCTTAGAAGCTAAGGAATAGCTATTCAGTAATGACCCTTTTCCCCTCACAAAGAATTACGTATGGTGTCCCCGGAACTCGCCAAGGCAGAACCACGTGAGAAGCCCTACGAGTAGATATCACCGCCGGTATTGTCGAAGAAGAGATTCCCGGTGTAGCTCAGCGTACCGGCGTTGTAGATACCGCCGCCGAGGCTTGCCGAGTTGCCATCGAAGACGCTGCCGGTGACGGTCAGCGTCCCGAGGTTGTACATGCCACCGCCGTTTTCTTGTGCGGAATTGGCGACAAAGATGCTGCCAACGACCGTTGCCGTCCCGCCGTTGTAGTTGTAGATGCCGCCCCCGTCTATTAGGGCGGAATTATCGTGGAATATACTAAAGATGACTGTGAGCGTCCCGCCGTTGTTATCGATTCCGCCGCCTGTGTATCCGGAATTAGCATCGAAGATACTGCCTATTACCGTCGCAGTCGAAGTGTTGTAGATACCGCTACCGCCGCCGCCGACTGCGGAATTGTGGTCGAAGATGCTGTCGGTGACCTTGAGCGACCCTAAAACGTTCCAGATGGCCCCTCCGGAGTTTGAGGAATTGGCGTTGAAGGTACTGCCCATGATCGTTAGCCCTCCGACGCTTACAATGGCGCCACCGTTGCTTGATGCGAAATTGTGGTCGAAGGTACTACCGATGATCGACAGCGTCCCATTACTACAAATGGCACCTCCCAAACCGCCGGTGTAACCAGGTGGAGGAGACGCAGAGTTATCGCGGAAACTGCTACCAATAATTGTCAATGTCCCAAAACTATAAATGCCACCTCCATAAGCATCGCTAGAACTTGTGAGGGGAGACGTGGAGTTGTCGTCAAAATCACAGCCAATGATTGTTAGGGTACCGCTATTGTTCATGCCGCCACCAGAGTCTGCCGACCCACCAGCGATCGTCATGCCGGAGAGGCTAACGGTCACACCACTATCCACCGTGAAAACGGAAAACGGAACGGCGCTGGAATCCCGTTGAACTGTCAGCTTCGAGGCCCGAGGCCCGGCGATGAAGATGTTGTTGTGCAGGTCCGGCAGAGCACTGGTGGTCAGGTGGATCGTGCCGTTGACGGCGAATTTGATGACATATTGGTTGCCGGTGCCGGTGTCAGCTTGGTTGATCGCATCCCGCAGGGTGGTTTGGCCTGGGATCAGAGTGATCGGATCATCGAGCAGCGTGGTGACCGTCAGGGCGACGGGCGTGCTGGACAGCATGGTTCGGTCTTCGAGGCGTTCCAGCCTCGGCCGCCGCCGAGCGTGAGGACGCCGGGCCGGGGCGAACTGCGGCAGAGATCGCGAGATGGCGGACCACGAGCGAACGAAACGCGACATTGGAGGCTCCTCTCGGCACATGCCTGCTGGGAAAGCAAAAACCCTATCGCCCGGAATCCCGAACGACAGGGCCGTCATGACTCGGATGCGTCGCCCGCCATGAGCGATGCATCTAAGCATCAATGTTGTTCGCCCGCTCGTTTGATCGCAAGTACTCGTCGATCCGATTTTTATTTTGATGGCGACGAATTCGACGAAATAGACGAACGGGGCCAATGAGCGACGCCTTCGTGGTCGGGTGGTCCGGGCTGCCCGAGGTTCTTCGCGCCGGGATCGTGGCGATGGTCAAGGCCGCCTCGCCCGGGAAGGCGAAGTGATCGTCCGCTCACTTCTCCGCGATCGACTCCGACCGCTCCGGGGGGGTGTCGTCTCACGGTGGGCGCCGAACCATCTGCTCGACCGTCCGATCATGAGGGTAGCCGTCAAGCCGTTGATTTATGCGAGCGCAACACAAAGGGGCTCATGGTCGAGCCCCTCC
>JBAUOX010000303.1:0-5032 GCA_049579985.1 Isosphaeraceae bacterium
CACCGCCAGTATCGGCGTGGTCGCACCGGGCGCCGGTACTCCGACGGGCACCGTGGCGTTCAAGGAGGGCTCGACCACGCTCGACACCATAACCCTGGGAGCCAGCGGAACGGTCAGCTTCACCACCACCTCAGCCCTGGCCATGGGGTCGAACTCGATCACGGCGGTCTACAGCGGCGACCCGAACTTCGCGACGAGCTCGTCGTCCACGACCGAGACCGTCAACCAGGCCGGTACCACGGCCAATCTCTCGGCGAGCCCTTCCTCGACGAAGGCCGGCCAGCCGGTCACGCTCACGGCAAACATCGCGGTGGTCGCGCCGGGGGCGGGCACGCCGACGGGCTCGGTGCAGTTCTTCGCCGGCACGACCTCGCTGGGCACCGCCAAACTCAGCGGCAACACGGCGATTCTCACGACGACCACGCTGCCCGTCGGGACCGACTCGCTCACCGCGCAATACCTGGGCGACCCCAACTTCACGGGCAGCATGTCGAGCGCTGTCTCGGTCACGATCAGCCCCACCGGCATAGCCACGAAAACTACCCTCACATCCTCCACCAATCCCTCGGTCTTCGGCCAGTCGGTCACCTTGACCGCCACGGTAGCGCCCTCATCTGGCAGCGGCTCGCCCTCGGGAAGCGTGACCTTCTACGCCGGCTCGACGCCGCTTGGCACCGCGACGGTCAGCGGCAAGAAGGCATCCCTCAAGACGACGTCGGTGCCCGTCGGTTCGCAGGCGATCACCGCGGTTTACAGCGGGAACACCACTTATGCTCCCGGCACGTCTGCGGTCTTCACTCAGACGGTGCACCAGGACTCGACTACGACCAAAGTCACTTCTTCGGCGAATCCGTCGGTCGTTGGGGAACGGTTGACGCTCACCGCGACGGTGAGCGCGAGCTCGCCTGGGAGCGGAACGGCGACGGGCACCGTTACGTTTTCAGTAGGCTCGACGGTTCTGGGCACGGCCACCCTGGGGGGTGGGACCGCCAGTCTCAGCGTGTCGCCGCAACTTTCCGTCGGTAATCACACCATCAAGGCGTCCTACGGCGGAGACACAAACTTCAAGACGAGCGTGGGGACGCTCACCCAGACGGTCAAGCAGGATAGTACGACAACCTCGATCGTTTCGTCGGCAAACCCCTCGGTCCATGGCCAGTCGTTGACCTTCACGGCGACGGTCATCGCGAACGTGCCGGGGAGCGGGACGCCGACCGGTTCGCTCACGTTCACAAACGGCTCGACGACGCTGGGCACCGTCACGCTGAGTGGCGGGATGGCCTCCTTAAGCACCGCCAAGCTGGCGACGGGCAAGGACACGATCACGGCGACGTACAAGGGCAGCAGCAGCTTCACCACTAGCAATGCAAGACTGAAACAGACGGTCAGCCAGGACGCCGCTTCAGCAACCGTGACTTCGTCGCTCAATCCCTCGGTCCATGGCCAATCGGTGACCTTCACGGCCATTGTGTCAGCCGCCGCGCCCGGAAGCGGGACGCCTACAGGGACCGTTACCTTCAAGGACGGCTCGACTACCCTCAACACCGCCACGCTCAATGCCAGCGGGAAGGCGATGTTCAAAACGTCCGCACTCCTGGCGGGTTCTCATTCGATTACCGTCGTCTACCGCGGCGATACCAACTTCAAGACAAGTACCTCAGCCGTCCTCAAGCAGTCCGTCCAAGCATCGAGCAGTAGTTCCGCCGCACAGTTGGTCGATCTAGCCCTGGGTGCCCTGCCCGACGACGATGCACCGACGGTAGGTTCAACGGTCCATGACCTGGCCCTAGAGCAAGTCTCGGATCGAGACCGGCGGTCGCACGGAAGCCACTGGCGTTTGAGTTGATCCACATGGTTAGCGCTCGATCGCGCACTCAGCCTCTTCCTACGCTTCGATTTCCCCGAGCCCGTCCATGGCCCTATCACCGTGAGGAGGGGAAGCGAAGGACAGGCAATGCAGACTTGTCGCTCCGGAGTGTTCCGGGAACACCATGGTCAATCCCTGGCTCAGGGCGGTGATTTTCGGGCATTGATTGGAGCCGAAAAGAAATCAGGGAATTCGTGCCGCTTCCGTTTCCCGGGGCTTCGCGGGTCGGGCCGATTTCCTGGTCCCACCGGTTTCGCCCCATGGCCCCGATCCTGATCCTCAGCCCGAAGAAGTTCACGTTCGTAGATCGACTACATCCCCTACATCCTCAATTGGTTTTTCAGTCGCGGCACGACTTCACGCGATCGATCGTGGTAGAGCCTGGCTTGCTCGTTTCGCCTTTGCGGCGGACCGTGTTCCGGTTGCCTTACCACGTCCCCTTGGCCAGGGTGTAGTCCTGGCTTGAGATCCGGGCCAGATAGGGGAAGATAGGGTGAAACCGCATGGCTTCCCAGGCATAACCGGAAAAGAGCTCGTCGTCTCCCTTCGCGGCGGCCTGCTTTGCCCCGGCGAGGTGGATCGGACGTTCGAGCAATTCATCTAGCGCCTGGGCCACCGCCTGAGACGTGGTCTCGACGGCACCCACGAGAAAGCCGACCACGTTCACCCCCACGCGCTCCATGCCGCTCGGGGATCAGGTGGGCGATGTACTGCTTCATCTCCAACTTGGCGGCATCAGCTTGCGCGTGGATCTCCGGGCTGTCTCCCAAGTCCGTGAACGAATAATTGTGAAAGTTATCTAATTGCGCGATATACGACCACCGCATCATGGTCTTCAGGTCGGGACCGGGAAAGCCGAAATACTCGCCGACAAGCTGGATCGGCACCTTGCGCGTATACTCCGAGATCAATTCGGTTCGGCCCTTTGACCGGCCGAGCGCCTCGTCGGCAAACCTGGCAACCATCTCCCGGATCCGCGGTCCGTCATCCATGTTGAGCATGGCCTGCATGACCGACTTGTCGCGCTGATGAGCGGCCTCATCGTCGGTGGACAGCATGAAGTCGTGCATCTTGGGAACATAGAGCGTCACCGGAAACATGGTCGGATCACTGAGCACCTCGACCACGTCCGGATAGCGTGCGACCAGGGTCGCCTCGGTGGAGGCGAAGATCGGCCTCTCCTTGCGGATCTCGGCAAAGAATGGGAGGGGTTCATCGTCGATCCACCCACGAACAAGTCCGAACTTCTCGGGGGCAGGGGCCGCAACGTAAGTCTCGAGGTAAAACATGCCGCGCTCCGTGCCGTGACGAGATGATGCTTTGACGAGAAGTAGGGGCACTCGATCGCCAAAAAGACAGAAATCCAAGAAGAATCTCGGATTCCAGTGGATTTCGTCCGGGCCACTCGGGAAATGACCTTTCGGTCGTGTGCATGTTTCTGGAGCGTCCCTGTGTGGCTTCAGGAAGGTTATTGGTGTCGGTTCTTTTGTCGCCGAAAAAGGAACCGACACCAATAATTCCAGCGGGTAAAGCCGTCGGTCAGAGGGTGATTCCAGGTGCCACCCTTCCACCGGACACTTACCCCACGTCCATCGAGAGGCGTGATTCGCGTTCTACTCGCACGGCGGCCCGGCCATGGCGGCGGCCATTCGCTGCTGCATCTGCTCGGGAGTCAGGTCTTCCAGGTGCTCGGCGATCGACCAGTGGTGCCCGAACGGGTCGACGAGCTTACCGAAGCGGTCGCCCCAGAACATGTCGGCCAGGGGCATGGTCACCTTCGCACCCGCCTCGACGGCACGGGCGAAAGCGGCGTCGGCGTCGGTCACATACAGGTGGAGCGTCACCGGCGAGCCGCTGCCCGGACCGACCATGCCTCGCCCGGGGAACTCATCCGACAGGAACAGCCGCGAGTCGCCAATCTTGAGCTCGGCATGTCCGAGCTTCCCCTGGCCGTTCTTCCCCGGGACGGGCATGCGGGAAAGCTCCTTCGCGCCAAAGGCCCGCTTGTAGAACTCGATCGCCTCGGCGGCCCCCTTGATCACCAGGTGCGGCGTGATCGCGTGATGCCCGGCCGGAATTGGGTGCGGCATGGTTTCCTCCAGTCTGAAAGTGGACCCGGCTTTCTGCCCACATGAGCAGATAAGCGGTGGGTTCCTGGATTCAAACGAGAGATCGGCTGTCTGTCAACGTCTGTACAGCCTATTCGGGGAAATTGGGCGAGATTCCGCATGATGGAATGCAGGGGACTATGGAGGGGAGTTGAAGGGAAGCGCCCGGTTGATCGCGGTCATCACCGAAAAACACCGGTCGACACCGAGGTTCGAGTCAGCACATCCCACCCCAGGCGAAACGTGCGCTGGAGCAGCAATAGCCATCGGCGTATGTGCTCGGGACGCTCTTGCAAGCACTTCGCATACGTCAGCATGATTCCCGTCTGCAGACGGAGGTCCCCATGAGCCCAGGCCGCGGCCTGCTCCAGATCGGCCAAGGCGCGATCCCAGATCAAGAGCTCGACGTAACAGCGCGCCCGGCTGAGATACGCCTGCGGCAGCTCCGGATCGCGATTCAAGGCCAGGGAGCATTCATGGATGGCCTCCTCGTACCGCTTCAGGGCCACAAGCGCCGTCGCCTTGTGCAGGTACGCGAAGTGGTTGGGCGACAGGGAGATCGCCTGGTCCAGAGAAACCAGGCCCTCCTCGGCATGACCGGACTCGGTCAACAAGACTCCACGCAGCTCGAGCAGGCCGGGTTGATCGGACTTGAGCTTCAGTCCAACGTCGATTTCGTGGAAGGCACGCTCGAAGTCACCGGCGCGATGCAACACGCGGGCCCGAACCAGGTGCGCTTCCGGAGAGAGGGCCGCCATGTCCACGGTGCGATCCGAAACCGCGATGGCTGTCCTGTGATCGCCCAGGGCGGAGAGGATCACTGCCCGATTCAGAAGCGCCCGGTAAGCGGGAGATTCCGGACCCGAGGCTCGCCGGGACAGTTCCGTCGCCGCGGCCTGGAGGTCGGCCGTCAGCCACGCACCGGCCGCCGGCAAGAGCAGGACCTCGTCCGGACGGTGGAGTTGCAGCTCGTCGAAGCGGCCGGCGGCCAGCAAGGTCCGTTGCAGAAGCCGCTCGTGCGCCGGGCAAGGCCGTAGCCGCTGGGCACGTGCGGCAT
>JBAUOX010000304.1:0-9140 GCA_049579985.1 Isosphaeraceae bacterium
TTTCCCCTGGAGATCCTGCCGGGTTCGGACACGGCCGCGATCTTTCGCTCCCTGCTCGAGGACGGCCTGACGCGAGCCCGGCTCGACGGGCAGCTCGTCGAGCTGGCGTCAGACGGTCTGCCCGCTCCCTCCGCCCCGACGGCGAACCGTATCGCCGATGTGATCGTGGACCGTCTGGTTCGCGGTAAGGATTCCCTCCAGCGCAGGCTCGATTCGATCGAGACGGCCTTCGCTCGCGGCCTGGGCCGATGCCGGCTGCTTGTCGAATCTGGCGCGCACACATTCGTGCGGGGCTGGCGGTGCAGCCAGTGCGGGACCGATCATCTCGAACCCGAAGTCAACCTGTTCCGATTCAACAGTCCGCTGGGTGCCTGTCCCCGCTGCGAGGGATCCGGGTGGGGCATCGAGCTGGATCTCGAGCGCATCGTCCCGGACCCTTCCCGGTCGATCCGCGACGGGGCGATCGCGCCCTGGTCCACTCCGGCCCACCAGGGCCTGCTCCAGGACTTGCTGCGCCTGTCCACCAGGCTAGGCGTCCCCGTGGACGTGCCGTTCGGTCAGCTCTCACCCGAGCAGGTCAAGGTCGTGATCGACGGCCAGCCGGACGCTGGCTTTCCGGGCCTGAAAGGATTCTTGGCGCGGCTCGAACGCAGCGCCTGGAGAATTTCGGTTCAGGTCTTCCTCAGCCGCTGGAGGCGCCATCAGCCCTGTCCCGACTGCCACGGGGCGCGTCTGCGCCCTGAAGCGTTAGCCGTTCGCATTGGCGGCGTCAACATCGCCGAGCTGTCGGCTTTGACAATCCGCGAGGCCCGTCAGCTCGTGGCGAGCTGGACGGCCCAGCAACGCGGCGAGGTGGCCGCGCGGATTCTCGACCAGGTCGAGAAGCGGCTCGATTACCTGGGCCAGATCGGGCTCGACTACCTGTCGCTCGACCGGCCCGGCCGCTCGCTCTCCGGCGGTGAATTGCGGCGGGCGACGATGACCAGGACCCTGGGAACCGGTCTGGTCAACACACTCTACGTCCTCGACGAGCCAACGATCGGCCTGCACCAGCACGAGGTGGGGCGCTTGATCGCGGTACTCGACCGCCTGCGCGACGCCGGCAATACCCTGGTGGTCGTCGAGCACGAGCACAGCCTGATCCGTGCGGCCGATCACCTGATAGATCTTGGTCCCGGCGCGGGCGAGTCTGGGGGTCATCTGCTCTACTCCGGACCGGTCGGCCCGTTTGCTGAAGTCAAGGGATCGCTCACCAGCGATTTCCTCGCGGGCCGCAAGCGCGTGGAGATTCCAGCGGCCCGGCGTGCACCGTCCAGGGGGTTTTTGACTCTCCGGCGCGCCCGGGGCCACAATCTGAAGTCGATTGACGTGGCTTTCCCGCTGGGGATCCTGTGCGTCGTCACCGGCGTCAGCGGTGCCGGCAAGAGCACCCTGGTCGAGCAGACGCTCTACCCCGCGCTCCGCAAGAGGCTGCATCAGGAGACGCTGCCCATTGCCGACTTCGACGAGCTCGAGGGAACCGGCGAGCTCGAGGACGCGGTCTTCCTGGATCAGACCCCGATCGGCAGGTCGGGTCGATCCAACCCGGTCACTTACTTGAAGGCCTTCGACGAGGTCCGGCGGACCTTCGCCTCGACCCACGAGGCCAAGCTGCGGAACTATGGCGCGGGCCTCTTCAGCTTCAACGTCGAGGGCGGGCGGTGCGGCGCCTGCAAGGGAGACGGCTTCCTCACGATCGACATGCAATTTCTGCCCGATGTGATCATGCGCTGTCCCGAGTGCCGTGGCACGCGCTATCGCCCGGAGATCCTCGAGATCACCTACCGGGGGCGAAACATCGCGGAAGTCCTCGATCTCACGGCGCGCGAGGCGTTCATCTTCTTCCGCCACCGCCGCAAGATCCAGGCCCGGATCCATCCTCTTCTGGACATCGGACTCGACTATCTGCGGCTGGGCCAGCCCGCGTCGACGCTCTCCGGCGGCGAGGCCCAGCGGCTCAAGCTGGCAAGTTTCCTGGGGAGCTCGACCGCCGCGCTGAATCGCGCCGGCAACATTTCGCAGACGGTCTTCATCCTCGACGAGCCCACCGCCGGTCTGCACCCGTTCGATATGCTCCGATTGCTCGATGCGCTGAGCGCCCTGGTGGATCGTGGTCATTCGGTGATCGTCATCGAGCACAGCCCCGAGGTGATGGTCTGCGCCGACTGGATCATCGACCTTGGCCCCGGTGCCGGCGCCGAGGGGGGCAAAATCGTCGCCGCGGGAACACCCGAGGACGTCGCCCGGTCGGGGACGCTAACCGGCGCAGTCATCGCGGCTGCTCTGGGAAAAGCAGGTACCGTTGATCCGGCCGGAAGTTGGATCCGGCCGTGCCGGGCTCACAAGCCTGAAGCGCAAGCGAAGGGCGTTCCAAAATGCCTATTGTTCAATGCCCTTCGCTTGCGCTTCAGGCTTGTTGCAAGTTGCAAGCGACTTCCCCGGCAGCGTTTGCATTCTCGACGGCGATCGATCTGGCGCTGTAGAAGTAGTCGGGGCCGTTCAGTGTTGCCGCGAGGCTTCTTGAGTACCGCTTGGAGGTGAGGCTCCGCGACCTCCAGTAACGTTTTTCAGGCTGGGCTCCGGCTGTGTATCAATGACCTGAGAGCAAGGTTGACCGACCCATCCGTCGGAAAGGCCGCACGCACGTCGGGGGCCAGCAGCGCGAGGTTCGTACCGGCGCGGAATCGATCCAGGTGCTTACCGCGAACCCCTCCCTTGAGTTCTGAAGCATCGTACTCGGGCCGGAGGTCGTCCTCTTGGGGCGTGGCGTCATTCCTCATAGATCCTCCTCTCCTTTCGCGTCGCTCGCCTGGCGCTGATGACCCGGATCCGTTCGCCTCGGTCGGTGTGCGATACGACGAGCAAGTGGCCTTCGCTCGAATGACCGAACGTCAGGAAGCAGGACGACAAGACAGCCAAGACTACGCAGACGTCCAGAACTTAGTGCCTGTCTGATCCTTCAGCCAATTTCTTCGTGCGTGCGATTTGGTATGCTCGTACGTCTGGTGCGAGCGGGTGGGTACTCGGAAGGCGGAGATGCGTAAGCGACACCACCACAGCGGTGTCTTCTTGCCCTGGGACCTTGAGAGCACACCCAATACCCCCTTCATCGCCCAAGTACATCACCTTTTCAATCTGCATACGCCGCTTGGACGCGATATTGACCGCACTGGCGCGTAGGTTACGTACAAGCGCGTTCGTCGCTTGGACAGGAATGGGCAAATGCGCTTTCATCTTCTGCATTAACGCTGTGACTTGCGTAGGATCATCAATCATAATTGCCTCATGTAGAGAGCTGTGCGCAGAAAGAGGCACCTAACGACCAAGCTCAGCGGACCGGCCCGCCACGCTGAGTGCTGATGATACCAGAGATCGCCGCGGCGGGCCGGGTCCGCTGCAGCGCCGGGTTAGGCGGGGTCTCCACTCCCTTTACGGCTCCGGAATGCCGAGCTGGCGGCAGATCGCCCGCGCCGTGTATTCGCCGATCTCTCGATGGCGAGGCACGGCACTCTGCCGCCCGCTCGCCGGGTTGACCCAGACCGAATGCCCCCGACCCTCTCGAAGCAGACGACACCGATGCGCCCGGAGGTGCCGGACCAAATCCTGCCCCTTCACGACACCGCCCCAGTCGGCACCTCCCGCACCCCCGCACTGGCCAGCAGGTGCAAGTAGATCGGCTCCTCGATGTCCATCTCCGCGTCGAAGACCTCCGGGTCGGGCACCGGTAGGGCTTGGCCGGATTCCACCGCCGCCTCGGCCACGTCCACCAGGGCAATCCCCAGCAGTCGCCGGGCCTCGGCCAAGTCGCCGGCGCAGGTGATGGCCGCCGGGAAGTCCAGCACCTGTGCGTGGACTCCGCCATCGACGTACTTATAACCGGCCTTGTACCGCAACATCCACGGCTCCTCACGATCGTTCTATCGAACAGCCGGCAGGATGGAGTATACCCGGAGGTGCGGCGGCTTCCAAGCGCCGGAGTCGTGTGCGTCCCCGCCCCTAACACCAAGCTCAGCGGCCCGGCCCGCCGAGACCGACCTTTGATAGTACCAGAAAGCGCCGCGGCGGGCTGGGTCCGCTGCAGCGCGAAGTTAGGCTCAGGTGCGGTCACTTGCCCCAGACTTGGAAGCCAAGGATTATCATTTGTAGTAATCCGACCACCACCAGCATGAAAGTCAAGAGGTTGAGTCGAGCCGCCGTCCTTCCTTGACGCTCGGCCAAGATTGTCTGTAAACGCAACTCAGCGTTCCGCCGCGCCTCGGGATCACCGAAACCTGTGCCTTCAGCGAACACCTCAAGCGCGTCCTGCAACTCGTTCTTTGCCACTGGTAGCTCTCCGGCGCAATAAGGCTTGGCCCGAAGCTAATGCTCAGGCTCTGCAGAGTATTCGCTAGCTTCATCGGCATATTCGGGTATGCGACGTCCTCCGCCGGCTAACCATAATTGGACGACCGAAATAATGTGGAATAATACGAACGTTGCGCCGTATAATCCCAGATCAAGCGTGATTATCCCCATGCAATCCTGGGATTGCAAGGCAATACCAAAGACCAAAGAAAAAGACGTCGTCTTCGGCTGCGTGAATTATCTCACAGCTACTCGACCACATGCGGGATCGTATTCGCACTTTGCATTACAGCATCCGCACCGAGGATGCCTATGTGCTTTGGGCCAAGCAGTTCATTCTTTTTCATAGGAAGCGGCACCCGCTGGAGATGGGCGAGGTCGAGGTCGGTGAGTTCCTCACCGATCTCGCGGTCGAGCGAAACGTTGCGGCTTCGACGCAGAATCAGGCGCTCAGCGCGATTCTCTTCCTCTACAAATACAAAGTTGTGCTCGATCGGCTCCTGGAACGTGTCGAGGATGTCTTGCGGGCCAAGAAGCCCCAACGACTGCCGGTTGTCTTCACGCGTGAGGAGGTCCGGGCGGTGCTAGCTCGCATGCCGGGAGACAAGGCCGTCATGGCGAGCCTCCTTTATGGGTCGGGGTTGCGCCTCATGGAGTGCTTGCGGTTGCGCGTCAAGGATGTCGACTTCGGGCAGAACCACATCGTCGTGCGCGACGGCAAGGGGCAGAAGGATCGAGTGACCGTTCTGCCTGGCTCACTCGTCGATGCGCTTCGCAGGCAGGTCGAGCGGGTGGTGGAGATCCATCGGCAGGAGCTCCGCGACGGTTTCGGGCGCGTGTATCTGCCGTTCGCCCTGGCGAAGAAGTATCCCAACGCCGACCGCGAGCCGGGCTGGCAATACCTCTTCCCTGCCTCGTCGCGGGCGATGGACCCGAGGGGCGGTGTCGAGCGCCGTCACCATCAGCACGAGGCCGTGTTGCAAAGAGCCGTGCGGTCAGCCGTCCGCATGGCGGGGGTCTCCAAGCCGGGCAGTTGTCACACCTTTCGACACAGTTTTGCCACACACTTACTGGAGAACGGCTCCGACATTCGCACCGTGCAGGAATTGCTGGGGCACGCCGACGTGCGAACGACCATGATTTACACGCACGTTTTGCAGAGAGGTCCACTCGGTGTTCGAAGCCCAGCGGACCTGCTGTGAAGCGACATCGTTTCAGGCGAAGTCGGCGAACGCTGAATGGGAACGCTGAATGGGACATTGAACGAAACCTCGCGGTAAACCCTTCCGTCGCTTGTTCCCTGCCCGCTCGCGGCGGCTCTTTTTCCATGTCTGCCGCGCGATGCCGGTCATAGCGATGCAGAACGAGCGACGCACCAAATTTGGGAGTGATGAGCGAGGTAGGAGGACGACAAGACAGCCGAAGCTACGCAGGCGTCCAGGATTTAGTGCCTGGCTAATTTTCCTCCGGACTCATGGGCCGGGAACTCTCGCAAGTCATCAAAGTCCGGAACGGGAACAGCCCAGAAGGTGCATCATCCGCCCGGAATGGCGCGATCGCTTCCAGAAGGCCTTGCCCCTCGTCTCCCGCTTGACAGTCGGGTCGGCTGGACGAAGAATCAAAGAGCGCCGGAAAATCGGAAAATCCGGCAGCACGATCAGGAGAGAATAAGAGTCATGAGCGCGCGACCACGGGCAAGCCGGAAAACGCCCCGGCCCCAGACCGCTGCCTCGAGCCGACCTAAGACCGCCGGAAAGGAGGCTAGACCAAGGACAGTGGAGTCGGAGCCCAGCAAGGTGGGCAAGCGGGGAACGGTGGTGATCCCCGCCGCGCTGCGGAGGCGTTACGGTATCAAAGAGGGAGCGATGGTGATCGCCGAAGCCCGGGAGGACGGTGTCCTGATCCGGCCCGCGGTGATCCTGCCGGTGGAGGTCTATACGCCCGAGCGTAAAGCGCAGTTCCTCCTTTCCACAGCGGTCGACCGCGAGGACTACGAGGACGCCGTGCGCGCAGTTCGTGCAATGGGTCTGGACCCCGCCCGGATTCCCCACTACAAGCCGCCGGGAGTCTGACCGAGCCGTGGACCGGGTCTTCCTGGACGCCAATGTCCTGCTGTCTGCCGCATTGCGGCCAAAGGCAGGACTGCTCCGCCTCTGGACGCTGGCCAACGCCGCCTTGATCACCTCGGACCACGCCATCGAGGAAGCACGTCGGAATCTCGATGCACCCGGGCAGCGCGCCCGGTTGACTCGACTGCTGCGAAAGGTGGAGGTTGTTGGCTTCCTTCACTTCACTCTGCCGCGCGGCGTCAACCTCCCGGCGAAGGACCGTCCTATCCTATTGGCCGCGATCGACGCAGGGGCGACTCATCTTCTGACCGGCGACTGGGAGCACTTCGGCCTGTACTACCGTCAACAGATTGGCGGTGTCCTGATCCTGCCACCGGCGGAATATCCCCCGCTTGGTGAAGTGGAGGCGGGGCCGTCCCGTTGATTCCCGCGAAGAACTGCGAAGAACGAGCCACGCACGGAATTCAACCGTGATGAGTGACTTGGGAGGACGATAATGGTGGATCGGGGTCATTAGGTGATCGTCATCGAGCACAGCCCCGAGGTGATGGTCTGCGCCGACTGGATCATCGACCTTGGCCCCTGCGCCGGCGCCGAGGGGGGCAAAATCGTGGCCGCGGGAGCACCCGAAGACGTCGCCCGGTCGGGCACCTTGACCGGCGGAGTCATCGCGGCTGCTCTGGGGAGAGCAGGTTCCGTTGATCCGGCGTGAAGTTGAATCTGGCCGTACGATCGCAGACGGGCAAGAGACAGCTCAGCAACACCAGTCGACCTCTCGCCTCGATGATTCCAGAAGCTGAACGGGCTGTAGTCGGGGCCGTTCGGTGTTGCCGCGAGGCTTCTTGATTACCGCCTGGAGGTGAGGTTCCGCGACCTCCAGCGTCATGTTCCGGCTGTGCTCCGGCTGTGCATCAATGACCTGAGAGCAAGGTTGACCGACTCATCCGTCGGAAAGGCCGCACGCACGTCGGGGGCCAGCAACGCGAGGTTCGTACCGGCGCGGAATCGATCCAAGTACTTGCCCCGAACCCCTGCCTTGAGTTCTGAAGCATCGTACTCGGGCCGGAGGTCATCCTCCTGGGGCGTGACGTCATTCCTCATAGATTCTCCTCTCCTTCTTTAACTTCGCCTGCATCACGAGTTTGGCTTCGGTGCGGAGGCTTGGGCGACAACCTGGCTGGCCCACGTGGCTTGGGCGGGGGTCAAGGGCGGGTCGATCTGATCCTCACGATATCGCACCGCGCGGCGATAAGGGCCCGCGTCGTAGGCGCGCTGGAAAACGGCCTGGAGGCTGATCGGAATCGAGGGATCACCGGGCAGCAAGGGGATTCGGATGGTCGGCAGCCGGCGCTGGAGGGGGATGGGATACACCAGAAATTCTCCGGGCCGGTCAAATCGGCGAACTGAGACGTGATAGTCGAAGGGCCCCGCCTTCTCCCTTGCCAGCCAGAGGGGGACGGCCGACGAGTGAGCCCCGCCGCGGAGCAGATCGATCTCGACGAGATTGACTTGCCCGCTGAGGATCTCTTGCTGTTTCTCCAGGTACTTGTGTCGTCCTTCACTACCAAGGGTCTTATTGGTCAGGCTGAGAACCTCGATCGAGGTCACCAGGCGGTCCTCACCTTCGCGCCGGGCGTAGATCTCGAGGTACGGCTCGGTTCGCTCCTCGTCGGGCGACGGTGGGACGGTCACGACGATCGGCTCGTCCTCGGTCTGGGCGACCAACGTGGCCACGCCGCCTTCCTCGCCGCCTTCCACTGCCTCGCGGGGGCCGCTTGGCACCCGTCGAAGCACATCGACATCGGGGTCGACGTAGCGCTCGGAGCCCTCTATCCAGATCAGCTCGCCGGACAGAGCGAAATAGGGGGCAGGGAGCAGAGGCTGAAGTGCTTCCTGGAGACAGAAAACCAGGCTGTTGTGTAGCCCCCGGAACCATCGCGATCGCTCGAGGTATGGGTCCATTCCGGGAAAGGGCGAAGGCATGGCAGAACCCCTCAGGAGAGCAGTGGCCGATTCCCTTGATATCCTCCAGGGTTTTCCGCAACGGGTCAATCGAACGTCGGAGTCGGGGAGTCGGGAGTCCGCGCCCGATCCACAGCTCAGGGACCTGCTCACAAGGGCAGGGCACGTCTGGGAAGATGAAAAGTCGGGATTGCCCTTGGTTTCCATGATCGGCAATGGTCTGGCCATGGGCCAATATTTCCGCATGGCACGTCGCGAAAACCGGAAACCGGCCGGATCACGCGAAGCCGCAAAACCAAGTCCGACACTCCCTGCCATAAGGTGGGCGAGTCGTGACCGTCTGCTCTTTCTTGGCCGGGATGTTAAAATGAGCGCCTCGGTCACCCAGCCCACCTGGAGGAACCCGCGAGGTGAATGTCATGAATACTACGGCTGTCGTCGTTGAAGGCAGGGTGCAGCCTGACGGAAGGCTGGAGGTGTCTCAGAAGGTCAAGCTTCCCCCGGGACCGGTACAGGTGACCGTTCGGCCGGTCGCGGAACCAGTCCAACCCGATCGGTTCTGGAAGATGATGGAATCCATCTGGGCAGATCAGCGCACCAGCGGCCGCGTACCCCGCACGCAGGAGGAAATCGATGCTGAGATCGACGCCCTGCGCAGCGAAGCGGAAGAGGAGATGCAGGCTGTGGAACGTCTCCAGGATGAATGCCGCCGGGCCAGGGAGCAAG
>JBAUOX010000305.1:0-2013 GCA_049579985.1 Isosphaeraceae bacterium
GGCAAGAAGTCGTCGAGTGTGCAAAGAGAATTCATGATATAACGATATATAAAACGCTTTTTTCATGTGTCATGGTGCCGCCTGAATGGCGGCATGACGGCTGAGACCGGTTCTCCCCTTCTCCGAACCTTCACTTGCGGCGGCCCGCGACTCTTCACTATCGTGACGGATATGACACCCGCTCGCTCCGCGACCGCCGCCTTGCCAACCTGGTGGCGCCGCCGCTTGACCGCCTGGGCTGTCCTCATCGCCGCCCTACTCCTCGGGGCCAGCCTCGGCTTGGTCCAGATGATGCGCGCCAACCGGCAGGCCGCCGCCGCCCGGCACGCCCTCTACCTCGACCCGGGCGCCGACGACCCGGGCGTCACCGCCGCCGACCGCATCCTGCCGACTGACGCCAGGCCAACCAAGGTCGTTGCCGGCATGTACGTCGATCGCTTATTGGAGCTGTCGGTCAAGCAAGTTAGCTGGACCGTGGACTTCTACCTCTGGTTCCGCTGGGGCGGGGGCATCCCGGACACCTGCAACGGCTTTCAGATCGTCGACGGCACAATCGAGAGCAAGGTCGTGGAGGTGGATGAGACGCTCGCCGGCGAGCGGTACCAGCGGTTCCGGGTGGTGGCCAAGATCACCAAGTTCTTCGACATCACCCGCTTCCCATGCGACGACCACCTGCTGACCATCGCCGTGGAGCACCCAGCTCACCGGCGCCAGGAGGTGCTGTTCATCGCCGACCGGGAGAACTCGTCCGTCAGCTCCCGGGTCGAAGTTCCGGCCTACCGGCTGCAGCCAGCCGTGGTGCTGGAGAAGCCGCACTCGTACAAGACGACCCTGGGTGACCCGCGGCTGGCGTCCGGTTTGAAGGCCACGTACAGTCAGCTTCGGCTGGGCGTGGGCCTCGAGCGGGCCGGCTGGGGGTTATACTACAAACTGTTCCAGTCGCTATATGTGGCCGTCTTGATTGCGCTGCTGGCCTTCTTCATCGAGCCAACCGAGGTGGATCCGCGATTCGGGCTGGGGGTGGGCGCTCTGTTCGCCGCCGTTGCGAACGCGTACGTCATCTCCTCGCATGTGCCCGACACGGGCGTCCTCGCGCTGGCGGACGTGGTGAACGGGCTCGGCATCGTCGTCATTCTGCTGACGCTCCTGCAATCCACCCTCTCGCTGCATCTGTCCAGCGTGCGGGGCGAGGAAGCGGTCGCGCGGGCCTTCGACCGGCTGTCGTTCGCCGTTCTCCTGCCCGGCTACATCCTGTTAAACGTGGCCCTGCCCTGGGCCGCCGTCTCAAGCGGGTGAGGCGGGGACATTCCATGAAAAACCTGACACCTTAAGTCTCGAGACTGTAGCAACGCTACCGGGCGACTTGGGCTTGATTCCCATCGCCGAGGCTCTGAAATCGACCACAACCCGAACAGGGCTGCCAGACCAAGCCCGGGATCTTGTTCAGCCTGTCCATATCCCAACGAATGAACCTTGCCCGCCTCTCCTGATTGACGCTTTATCATGTAATGCCGCGCGGAGGTCCACGCCCACGGCTTTATGCAACCAAGCAGGTTTAAATATAGTTTGCATGCTACAGACTACAGACTGTTGCCTTACCATGCCGCCGGATCCGGTCTCTGTCCGGCGATCGGGGATCTTCGGTTTGGCCACGAATTTCCCGACTTATCATGAAGGTTCTATGATTATCCAATCAACGGGCCAGGCGGGTTTTGAAATTCCGACCCCACTAGGCCAGGATGGTAAGACGTGAGTCGATTCTTGCAAGCTGTTCGGTCGAATATCAAATATCCGGCTACCGAAAGAAGGAATCATGACGAAGAACCGACTATTGAGGGTAAGCCTGGTTGTTGCTTGCTTGGGACTAGCGGCCCTGAGCAGGGCGCAGACAGAGCCCCGCACTTCACTCTCCACGCCGCCTGTCCCTTCCAAGTCCCCGCCGGAGGTGTCGGCTTCACCTTCCCTGGTGGATCCGAATAAACCCCTGGAGACCTCCGCGGGGCAGTATCAGTT
>JBAUOX010000306.1:0-3776 GCA_049579985.1 Isosphaeraceae bacterium
GGGGTTCGGACTGCACTGGGCCTGGCGCCGATTCTACCAGGTTGTTCTGTCACCTGGGCCGCTTCAAGTTGCCGCAAGCCGAGTGCTGGCGTGGTCGCAGCTTGCTCGGAAGAAGGCGGGCTGTCTCGTGTCGGCCCGAGCAGTCCTGCCGAACCGTCTGATGAATGCCCCGCGAAAAACGTTTCCGGACCTGACCCTGGAAGGCCCGCACATTCTTCAGCAGAAAAATGTTTTGAACTCAGCAAGGCGCGCGCGTTACCCTTGAGTGTGGGTTTGTACCCAGCGTATTGGAACTCGGCGACGAAACTGGCCGAGACCCGGACTTAAGCATCCGGCCTCCGGCGCAGTGCGCATATTCGCCGAGCGGGACACCGTCCAGCGTCTGGAGTTGGATCGAGTTCATCGCGACTCAATGAATTCAGGGGCCGATCGTGCCCATACCTGATTTTCAAACCATCATGCTTCCACTCCTGGAATTGGTGGCCGATGGCAAAGACCACCTGATGAGGGATGTGACCAGGGGGCTCGCCGAGCGCTTTGCCTTGTCCAAGGAAGAAAGGGCGGAACACTTGCCCAGCGGGCCGCAAAGCCTCTTCTACAATCGGGTGGCTTGGGCGAAGGCCCATATGAAGATGGCCGGCTTGCTCGAAAACCCCGTCCGTGGATACATCCGCATCTCTTCTGTTGGGCGAGAGCTTCTCGAGAAGAAACCGGGGCGAATTGATCTCCGCATCCTACGCCAGTACCCGTCCTACCTTGAGTTCGCCAAGAAGTCACAGACCAGCGATCAGACCGGCGATGAAAACCACGTAAGCGAGCCCAAGACCCCGAAGGAGGTCATTGACTCGGCGTACAGGACGCTTCGCGCCGCGCTAGCCAAGGAGTTGTTAGAGAAGGTTCGAGCGTCATCGCCACAGTTCTTCGAGGAGGTGGTCGTCAGGCTGCTCGTGGCAATGGGCTATGGCGGTTCACTGATCGATGCGGGCCAGAGGATCGGGCGATCCGGCGACGGCGGCGTTGACGGCATCATCAAGGAAGACCGTCTCGGCCTCGACGTCGTCTGCATCCAGGCCAAGCGATGGGAGAGCACGGTCGGACGGCCAGTCGTCCAGGCCTTCGTGGGAAGCATGGAAATGTACCGGGCGAGGAAAGGCGTCCTGCTCACCACCTCGCCGTTCTCGGCCGATGCCGAGGACTACGTCAATCGAATTGAATCCAAGAAGGTCGTCCTTATCGACGGCGAGACCCTCTCCGACCTGATGATCGACTACAATATCGGCGTCTCGGTCGCCGAGACGTATCTCGTCAAGAAAGTGGACTTTGATTTCTTCAGCGAGGAGGGGGAATAACACGGCCAGAAGAAGGCAGGAAGCATACGGAAGAGTACACCGTCTCTCGGCTCTTGACAGACCTGAACAGGACCTGATATTGATAGCCTCTCCGTTTCAGCATTCGAGAACGGGACCATGTCCAGACAAAGTAATCGGGAACCTGCACAAACTCCGAGGGTGCAGTTCCCGAAAGATGTTCTTAGCAGATTATACGTCGGACTAGCATTCACAGAGTACGAAAAAATCTCGAAGACTAGTACATCCCGATCTATGTCCACTGGATTAGTTTGCCGAGCATGAGCCATGTCTAAGAAGACTCAGGATGCTGAAATTGCCGCACTTGCGGAGGCAATGCTGAGCGATCTCGAATGTCTGCATCAGCAGGGTGGTGACATCTACCCGCCGAAACTCAGGCTGCTCGCCAGATCGTCCGGTAGGTCGCCAACAGATGACCAGATCCTGTCGGCCGCGGGCAAGAAGACGTTCACATTGAAGGCGGTCGTCCCAGAGAAGGTTGGCAGGAAACCGTCGCTCGACTCGTTTGTGTATCTCAAGGGAGATGAGCCGCCGAAGAAGAGGCCTTCGAGGCCGACTTCGGCCGCGGCTAAACCGAAACCCAGGCATGATGATTCGGAACTGGCCCGGCGTCTACTCTTAGTCCTTGAATCCCAGCGGCGTTTAGGAGCGGAGGCTTACCCGCCGTTGCTCCGACGGATCGCTGAACTCTGCGAACTGAATGCGTCTGAACCCCAAGTCATCAAGGCCGCAAGCCACAAGGCCTTTACTGAAGCTGCCATCGTTGCTGCCAGGAAGGGCCGTGGCCCGAGCCTGGATGCTCCCGTCATCCTCAGAGAGGATGTTGACAGGGGAGTGCAGTGGATACTCATTGCGTTGTTGAGATTCGCGCTCGCGCCTGTGAGCAAGCAGACCAATGGGAAGACGTCCGAAACGACGGCCTTTACGGCGGACGAATCGATGAAGCGACTCGTCCCCGAACTACAAAAAGCGGTCGCGGGCGCTCTCGACGCCGGGTCGAAACAGCACATTCTGCCGGGCGATGTTGGCTGGGTCGTAGTCAAGGGCAAGCCTCTCTTTTTCTTGGTTGAGAATCTTCAGACGGGATTCGAACATCGGGGCAAGGCCGCCGATGGCCATGTTCCGGCGCTGTCCAATGTCGCGGAGAGTCCCCTAGCTCCTCCCCGTGATTTCACCCAGGCGTTCCGCGAGGCTTTCGAGCAACTCAACCGGCACAACGGGTGGACGAACCTCGTGAAGCTTGTTGAACTGCGGCAGGCCTTGACCTCATTCGGTCGTAGCGAGTTCGACGCTGGTCTCCGAGGCTTGCGGGTGGCTGGGGAGTTCTCACTCGAAAGCCATGAGGGACGCCACGAATCGCTCACACTTGACGAGCGAGATGCGGGCATACGTGAGGCGGGCTCATTACTGGTCTATGCATCGCGGAGGTAACGTCGATGTCACAAGTTTCCATGACCAGACCCGTCGCAGGCAGCCAAGAAGAGGCCCCACGCCTCGAGGACTTTTTCACCGCGGTCCAGGACTCCAACCCGTTCGTCGCTAATCGCGTTACCGAGCCATCGATGTTCGACGTCGATGTTCCGGAGATCCATGCTCCTGCCTTCGATCGCCTCACTGGCCTTGCTCGTCAAGCCCTCGACGCGAGGACAGGTATCGGCGCCACCTTGCTCGGTGGTGCAGGCGTCGGCAAGAGTCATCTGCTGTCCCGGCTTTACCGCTGGGCGAACGCGACTGTAGAGGGTGGCGGACCGAGGGCCTGCTACGTTTATCTGCCTAACATTCTCGCCGACCCCGATCGACTTTCTCGGTACATGCTCAAGTGTGTCGTCAGCCGTCTCACGGAAGGCGGTCGCGGGCCATTGCACAAAATGCCACTCTACCGTTTCATCGAGCGCGCGATTCTCTACGGGATCAAAGCGAGAGGGGCAAAAGCGGACGACGGTAAGGAGGTTCACGAGGCCTTCCGGGAGTATTTCGCTTCGTCGCCCGGCGGAGCCGACACAATCGAGGTACTCTATCAATTCCTACGGCACGCACGACCGGAGAAAGCAGCGGATCCCTCCAGGCGGCACTTGGCACTGGAAGCGATCGCTTGGCTCTCGGGAGACGAAATCGACCCGGACATCGCCCGCTCTCTCGGGTTGAGAGCCCGCAGCCGAGAAGGGGTCATGCTTCGGGACGAGCAGGAGATCGCCCAAGTTCTTCTGACGTTGGCCCAATTCGCGATCTTCAGCAACCAGCCGTTTGTCCTCTGCATCGATCAGGTCGAAATCATCGACTCTGACAAGGTGCGGACGTTGGTCCAGTTTCTCCACGCGCTGATCGACCGCGCCGCGAATCTGCTGGTGATAACCTCTAGTGTCAAACAGACGCTCTTTGAGTTCAAGGACTCGGTCATTCCTGAAGCTA
>JBAUOX010000307.1:0-12724 GCA_049579985.1 Isosphaeraceae bacterium
CTTGGCGGAGGAGAAATAAGTCGTTCCGTCCAGCGACAGCAGGTAATGGTCGTCCAGATAGACGAAACGTTTGAGCGCATTGCCGCGTTGCAGGCGACGGAAGATCTCGCGGAACGGGGCTCGCAGGCCGGCAGGATCGACAGGATCGAGAACGGCCCGCATCTGGGAGTCGGAGGGGACGCGGCTGATCCCATAGATGGAGCGAAAGTTGTCGGCAGGGTTGCTGCGGCGGTCGTCGAAGGCCAGCAGAGATGGGTCCTTGAGCGAGAACATCGCGAAGGCTGACATCAGGGCGTCGTCCAAGGGGATTTCCACCTCGCCCGACCGCGGATCGGGAAGAGAACCGAAAAGGGAGCGGAGAGAGCGGAACAGGGCATCAGCAGAGAGGGCCTTTCGTGCTTCACCGAGAGCAAGAGCCATTGCGAGCCACTCCATCGACCCAAGCGGTAAGATAGGGAATTCAGGAAAGCATTATGCGCAATGAGTTTGCGAAATGGGAGATCAAAACAAGCGTGTTTTGAGGGCGAAAATCGCGCGCCGGGAATTGCTGCTGGCATGCCGGATCTTTGCGTTGTTGGACTCGGAGTACTCCCCCTTGCTCGTGTCCTTCGTCGCGTTCGCGAGTTTGGAGTACAAATTGGCCTTGGGCTCGTCCTCGAGGTTCAACCGCCGGGGCAGGCTTTTCAGGCGGAAGCCCTGTCCGTAATAGAGTGCCATGCCATCCGGGTCGGCGGCGATCCAGGCTTCCATGCACGGGACCATCAGGTGAATCTGCTCGGGTTCGACATCGCTGAGATCCCAACCGTCGCGGGACGCCAGGTGATCCCGACGGACTCGTGCGTTGGAGCGCTCGCGTTGCCTCTTCTCTTCCTGGGATTCCGTTTCCGCAGGGGGCGGTTCCGGCGCAAGTGCCTCCTCGGAATCGACGAGGAGGACGTTGAGTGTGGGGTGCCGTCTCCTCTCCGCATGCCGTTGATGAAGGCGTCGTAGGCGCGCTGGCGACCGCCCGAAGGAACGGACTTCCATCCCAATCCCTTGGCGCGCTCGGCCGTCTTTTGCGCGTCGAGCAGGCGGTCGAGTCCGTTACGTAGCTCCACCTTTTGGTGTGCCGTGTCGCCTCCACCTTCGAAGTAAATGGCGATTCCCTTCACGGATTGCCCCCAAATTCGCCTATGCGCCAGACCTCTTCCAGGCGATAGGCCTCCAGCCAGAACGTGAGACGCTCGGGGTCGAGTCGTTCGAGGACGGTGCCGTTCCTGTGCTCGCAGACCAGGACCGAACTGGGATGCTCGGTGAACGCCGAGAGCACCGCGTCGGAGTGCGTCGTGACGACGAGTTGAGTCCGTTCAGCAGAGTCGATGAGCAATTCGGCCAGCAGAGCCACCGCGTCGGGATGGAGGCCGAGTTCGGGCTCCTCGATGCAGATCAGCGGTGGCGGCGAGGGCGACAGCAGGAGGGCGAGGATCGCCATAAAGCGAATGGTCCCGTCCGACAGACGAGTTGCTGGGATCGGTGCTAGGAGCCCCCTCTCGTGCAGGTAGAATTGCACCGAACCGCCCTGAATACGGGTCGAGAACCGTTGATAACGCGGGAGGAACAATGTCAGCAGTCGATTGAGCTCAGCATCGGCGTCGATATGCTCGATCTCGTTGAGGAGCAAGCCGAGGTTCCGGGAGTCGGGCAGTAACGGACTTGAAGGCATGTCCGCGGGTTGGGGTTGTCGAAGCGGCGCGTAGCGCCCGAAACTCCACTCACGAAATGTCTGGATCTGTTCGAATCGCCGACCGAGCCATGTCACCTCGGGATAGAAGTCCGGGTCCTTGCGTTGCGAGAGCACCGACTCATCGGGCTTCAGATCCTCACGTTGTAGTGATCGCTTCTCCCGTCCGCCCGAGACGGTACGGACGCACAGGACCGGTCTTCCGTGCTGGAAGCGATAGTAAAAGAAAACATCCTTTTCGGAAGCGTGCCGCTTTTCGGGTTCCTCGATCGCCTCGTCAACGACCTCGGTCCGATACCCACTCGCGGCGAACGCCAGGCGGTAGCGCAAATCAGGAATCATCGGAAGTGAATCCTGGATGATCTGCCTGGCGATTCGCTCCCGCCGCCGCACCGCCTCCGGCAAATCAGGGATCATCGGGGGTGAACCCTGGATGATCGCCTCGATCACGGCGGGATCCTTCGGCTTCTCGCCCTTCCAGAGCCACTCCTGGACGCCCCCTCCGTCGCGAATCGCGGCCGCGAACGCGGTCGGAGCCGCGTGCAGCAGCCCGATCGCCTCGATCAGGTTCGATTTCCCGGAGCCGTTCGGTCCGATCACGACGTTCAACGGTGCAAGGTCGATCCGTTCCGACCCTGGTGCGAACGAAAGGAACCCATCGAGACGGATCGACCTTATGAACCTGGTATCTGACATCGTACCGGACCCTCCAGGCCGTGGACTTCGCTCCGAACTCTCATCCAATTGTAGGGGACCCCGTGCCGTGAGCCCACTGGACGACTTCCGCGAAACCGCGCCGGCGAAAAAAAACGCCGGGAATTCTCTCCCGGCGTGCATCGAGAGGACGTCTCAAGGGAATACCGGCCACGATCAGCGATTCGTCACGAACGCGCCGTACAGTCGTCTGCGCGCCTCTCGAAGCGTATTCTCGACCTCGGCAAGCTCCCCCTCGTTCATCACCCTGAAGAGCAGCCGGTCGAGATCGGCCTCGAGCTCGACCAGGCGGTCATTGCGCTTGCCCGCTCGCGCGCCCGTTGGTGCGGCTGTGCCGTCGGCGATCGCGACGGTTTCCTGTTTCGGTTTCCGTCCCCGTTTCTTGCCGTTATAGGCCCGTTTCGTGCCGGCCGCCGCTTCACTATTCGTACGACGCTTGCCGCGCAGGTTGCCGGCCAGCCCCATGTGCGACCTCGTCTTGTTGACCAGGGTCTCGCTGATCGTCCCCTGCATCCCCGCTGCCGACCAGGCCTCGTTGACTGCTTTCGTATTGGCCATCGGGTGATCGATCAGCAGCTCTTTGACAAATGATGTCTTCCCTTGATCTCGTTTCTTCACTGTTGGCATGGCTGCATCTCCAGGCGAGGAGTACCGGCTCACTTTCTTCACAGATCATCAATCAATAATCAATGTAAACTACAGAATCAAGAGGTAGATCCCAGACCGGACGAAAAGAATACAGTCCTTGCGTCGCGATTGCTCTCTCTTGCAACTGCACCGGGAATGTCGCAACGCAACAGTATAGGGAACCGGCAGCACAATCTCGTGGTGGCACGGCGGAGGCAAGAATCCGAAAATCCGGGCCTGCACGGTGGAAAGACATGACGAGTGGCGCGTTTGCAGCTTGTAGGGTGCGTCGAGCCTGCGATGCCGCACCAATTTGATCATCAGTCCGCGGGTTTGCCATCTGTCATGCTGTTTTCAGCAGCCCGGCGGGGTGAGGCCTCTTCATTTTCCCGTAGGCTTCGCGCCAGGCTCCTTGAGCACCGCATCAAGGGCGTCCCGGAGCTGGTCGCCCAGATGAGGCCCGCCACCCACGAAGAGACGGGCGACCATGCCGGCTCGGTCGATGACGACGGTCTGCGGAATGGCATTGGCCGCGTACTTCTCGGCAACGACCCCATCACGGTCGAGTGCGACCGCGGGGTGCAGCTTGTGCCGCTCGAGCATGGAGGTGATTTGCTGGGGCGCTTCCTGCAAGTTGACCGCGATCAACTGTACGTCCCGATCTCGAAACTCGCCGGCGACCCGCTCGACCTGAGGCATCGCCTGCAGGCACGGTCCGCACCAGGTGGCCCAGAAATCGAGAACGACCACCTTCCCCCTGGTTTGCGCCAGATGGAACTTCGGCCCTCCCAGCAGCTCCAGCTCGAAGTCGGGAGCAGGCTTGCCCACGAGGGCGGATTCGGTGCCCAGTGGACGACCGCCCGACGATGAGCCGGAATCGGCTTGAAACGCTTTCGGCTCAGTCGCGTTTTGCAGTTTCCATTGCTGATAGGCCAGACCTTTTGCGGCCTTGTCGATGACGCCGCCGATCAGCAACTGACCGACTTCCTTGAGAACGACCTGGCACGGACCGAGCACGTCGCTCTTGCCAGAGAGCGTCTCGCTTGCAAACCGGTCGGCCAGAAAGGTCAAGCGTATTCCATCATTGCAAACCGCCTGGACTCTCGTGGCCGCGTCGGCTGGCGACGGCGCCGCGGTTTTGCGGGCGGGATCAAGCTCATCAGGATGCAGCCAGACGATCAAGGAAAGCCGGTCGCGGGGGATTTCCTTGGGTTCCAGGCGGATTTCAACCAGGAGCTTCGTGCCGTCCAGCTTGATCAGCCGGCCGCGGAGATAGTCGCCGCTGCGCGAGCGGATCAAATGGGTGGGAGGGTTTTCCTTCTGCATGCGGGGCAACGTGAGCAATCGTTCGCGCTTGGCCTTGTTCAACTTGATGGCGGGGTCTGGCGACAGGGCCAGCTCCACGGCCTTGACCTTGTCGTGCGGGACGAATGTGCTCGCGGAAAGCGCCGTGCGAAAGAAGACTCCGTTCTCGTCGATGCTCGTGATTTCGGAAGGGATGACGTCGCCGCTGCGCAGGTACAGCGCCTTGCGCTTGCCGCCGGTCTGAGCCGGTTGATTGCCGCCCAGCGCCGAGAGAAAACCTACGACGAAACCGCCGCGGCCTTGCGGAGGAGGAGACGCCCGCCGCTGGACCGGCTGCGGCGGAGGCGCCTCCTTGTAGACGATGCGTCCCGAGACTCCCGGGCGCAGGGGGCTCGAGGTGGAACTTCCCTGTGGCTGCCAGACCAGGCAGCTTGTCCCCGATTGCTCATGGCCGTCCACCAACCGGCCGGGCAAGCAAGCTCCGTCGAGCTCGAGCACACCCGGCTGTCCCCCGATGGCCGCGGGAGTCTCCGACGGACCGAGCACGACCAGCGACCGAAGACCATCAAGCGGCAAGCTCAGGGTCTCCTTGATCCCGGGGACGGACAACGTGAAGGCGTTTTTTTCCACCTGCCGCAAGGCACCGCTGAGACGCGAGCCGTTCTGGTAGACGGCTGCGAGCGCACGGTCCCTGGTCTCGCCGGGACGGGACAGGAATACGCCGGCGATCTGATCCTCGGGGATCCGCGATTCGCCCTTTGCATCGCCGATCACGAAGGCCTTCGACGCCGCATCGAACCGGCTGACCTGTCCATACACGATCGAGCCGTCACCCCGGTGGATCCGGGCCTTATCGCCCTCGACCTGGCGAGGGGGCTCGCCGTTCCATCGACCGATCCGCAATCGTTCCAGCCGCAGGTCACCTCGCTTGTTGGCCAGCGAGAGGCTGCCCAGCACCTGCGCTACACCGCCGGCAACCTTCAGATCAGCGAGCGGCTTGCCTTCCGGATTGAAAACAAGGATCCGACCTTTCTCTTGATCGAGATAGACAATCAGGTGAATGCGGCCCTGTCCTTGACCGATCTCACCCACGGATGCCACGTCGGCTTCCTGTTCAATCTCGCGCTCGATGATCAGGTCTCGTTCCCAGACCTCGAACCGGAACCCGCGCTGGACCGTTTTTTCGTCCTCGCCGACCCCCAGCGCGAAGACAAAATCCGGTTTGTTCTTCCAGGAGAGCTCGAATTCGAGAGTCGCCCGGGCGGGAAGCTTGAAATCACCGCGAATTGTGGCACCCTCCTGGTCCGTCCAGGGCTGACCCTGTTCTTCCTTCCAGCCACTCTTGTTCGCGGCCTGTCGCCAGCCAACCAGGCCATTTGGCCCCAGGTAAATCAGGTCGGCACTCGATCGCCAGCGGTACATCCGGTTGATGACGGAGCGCCGGACGTGAAGCCGCCCGAGCCTTGCGATTTCGAGCTCGGCCTCCTTGTCGTTCATGGCAAGCAGCGAGCCGAAGACGACATCCCCTCCCGCCAGCTCGAAGCAGTAATCACCAATGGCCGTGGGCAGCTCGGCGGGAACCGAAAAATGAACGGCGGTGACGGCCTTCAGAGGCAGATCGAACGGGGCCGTGAACGCGGTGGATTGCCAGCGAATGAGGGCTGGCCGGCTGGAGGCGATCAGCTCTCCAGGCACGAATCCGCCGTTGCTCAAGTGGAGTACGGCGGAGGGTGGATCGACCGGCGGGGCTGCACCTGCCATCGTCGGTCCGAAGAGCCACGCGAGTGGGACGAGCAAGAGCCACGCTCGCATGCGCGCTGCCGGGATTCGTGGAGGTATCGTTTTCCGGGCAGATGTGAAGGGCATGGTCTACCGTTCGTAAATGGGCAGGAAGCGGTAATTGAGCGCCAGGGCCAGCAGTGAGAACGACGTTGAGAGTGTCGGGCCGAACTGGCCCTGAAAGCTGCCGTCGGGCTTCTGAGCTGCCTTGAGCTGTCGGACCAGCAGCTTGTTCCATTGATCCCAGGCGTCGATATCGCCCTGAAAGAGCGCCTGTGCCTGGTAATAGCGGCCGTATTCCTGCCATTGCTGCGCACTTTGCTGCTCGAGCCGCTGCTTGAGGTAGTTGACCGTCGCCTTGTACTCGGGCAGGTCCTTGCGGCGGGCCACGGCGTAAACCAGGGAAGCGATCGAGATCCGGGCGATCGATTCGCCGAATCCACCCAGGCCGCCCGTGTAGGCAACCTGACCGGAAGGAGTGGTCATCTGCTTGTAGAAGGCGATTGCCTTGTCGATCGACTGGTCGGGGATTTCGATCCCGGCGTTGCGCGCCGCCAGCAGGCCAACCAGCACGGCGCCGCTGACGGAGGTGTCGGCGTCGGAGGCGTCCGGTGAATACCGCCATCCTCCCAGCGAGTTCTTCTTCTGCGCAGTGACGGCGGCGCGGACGGCAAGCTCCAGAGCCTGACCGATCGATCGCGGCCCTTTCTTGTCGGGCCAGAGGGTCCGTTCATCCACCGCGCCGTAGGCCTCGGCCAGACCGAGCATCGCGAAGCCGTGATGGTACATGCTCTGACCGATGATGCCCGTGGTGGCGTCCTGCGACGCGATCAGAGAACGTAGCGACCTGCGCACGTGGTTGCTGTACTGTCCGAAATTGGGATCCTCACCCGAGGCCAGGAAGACGAGCAGCCCCAGGCCCACGGGACCCGGACCGTCCTCGTATCCTCCACCTGTCCATTCTCCCTTGTCGGTTTGCTTCGAAGCGAGGAATTGCAAACCGCGATCGTACATCTCGCGCACCTCGCGCGGAACGACCTCGCCGAACTTCGCGCCCGGAACCGGCGACTGTGCGCGGCAAGCAGTGCCAGCGAGGCCAGCGAGGAGCGGCAGGGCGATGGCGATGATCCCACGGGTAGAATTCATGGCCGGTGTTCTCTCACGACTTCGGCTTTTGTCCGGACTCAGATACAGGCACCTTTTTCTCGACGTCCGCGGGCGCTGCGAACACCTCCGCGGGAAGCTCTCCGGCCGCGGGTCGCCGCGGTGGCTGAACCCCCTTGACGGCAGGAAGCAGCCCCTGGGTTCGCAGGAATTGTTCCATCCCTCTCATTTGATTCAACTGGCGATTGAGCAGGGCCCACTGCCTGTCCTCGAACAGCGGCTTGAGCTTGGCCTCGGCAACCTGGCCGGCCTGGTACATCACGAGGTAGTAATCGTACTGTCCAAACCGGGTAGGAAGCTGGGTCTCGCTCATGATCAATTCCACGAGTTTGCGACGTTGTTCGTCACGGAGCCCGACCGACTGGTCCAGTTGCGCCACGACCAGCTCGATCTTGGCTCGATAGCGGAACCGGTTCTTGTCCTGGATGACCCGCTGGTACCGCGCGTCTTCCTCTTCGCTGAGGACCCGCCGGATGGTCTTGGAGTAGATCGATCCATCGCCGAACAGCCCTGAATTGAGCGCCGCTTGCAGCGGTACCAGCTCCTGGTAGATCTCGTTGAACTTGGTCTTGTCGTTCTTGACCTTCCCGAATTTCTTTCGCTTTTCCTCGACCTGGTCGAAGAACCGTTTGATGTCACCACGCCCGGCCAGCAGCAGCTTCTTCTTCTGGGCTTCCGAAAGGGTGCACATCCTGGCGACGTCATCGACCTGGAGGGTGAGCAGAGAATCGAGCTTGTTGCGGCCGGCCCGGGAGTTTCTGGGCCCGCCGAAGACCCACTGATCGAATTGATCGTCGGTCATCATAAAGACGGCCTGGGCGGGTTGCAGGACCGCGTTATTCTCGACCTCCTCCTCCTCGCCAACTGTAACCTGCGACCAGCAGGTTCCTGCCGATCCGAGAGCCGCCAAGAGCGCCGCGGCCAGGTGCATGCGAAACCAGCAGGATCGATCGAACCCTCTCATGGAAGCGCCTCGGAGTGGGAAGCGGGATCGAGCATGTCGCAGGCCCGTGTCGGTAGAATCATTTCTTGTCCCTGGCCTCGGCTTCCTTCTGAGCCTCGGCCAGCTCCGGGTCGTCAAGCGGATCGTTCTCCACGATCCCGCCCCCGAAGCTGAACCCCCAGAAAACGTTCGAGTTCTTGGCAATTCTCCGCCAGACCTCCTTCTGGTTGTCGGTCAGGATCGGCGCCACGACCTGGTCGGGGATGTTGGGGAAAAAGCTGTCGATATTCATCAGCATCTCCAGCGATTGGCCCCAGGCGTCCTTCCAGTTCGCCGACAGTGCCTCGACCAGCCTGGTGCGCTGTTCGGAACTCAGGACCAGGTCCCCGTCGAGCTTCGCGACCAGGTTATCGATGACGACCTGCTTTCGGCTGGCGGCTCGCTTCTCCAGCTCGGCCTTGTACCGGCTCTTTTGATCATGAGAGAGCAGGGGGCTCATGACCCTGGCGAGCTCTTGCTCGACGAGATTGCGGGGATCGGGATAGTCCGTGCCCGGCCGCCATCCCCCGCGCATCATTTTCTGCTGGGCCTCGACGAATCGCCTTGCCGCGGCCTTGACCGCGGTTTCTCCCAGCCGGGCCAGTTGTTTGCGTTGATCCGTGTTCAGGCCGCAGGTGTTGCGGATGAAATAGTACTCCGCGCGGAACATCGGCCGGAACTGCCGCACATACTGAGCGACCTGTGCGTCGAGCGCCGCCGCGGCCGGCTGGGCCGCCACGCGAGCGGGTTGCACCACCATGGCTTTCACGGCCACCTTCGCTTTCGCGGCAGGCTTTGCTTCGACTCTGCCTTGCTTCTTCGCGGCGTCCGCCTTGGCAGGTTCTTCCTTCTTTTTCTCCGCGGGCCGGGGCGGTGCCACGGCCGGAGGCGGAGGCAGCGCGACATCCTGCACCTGCCCGAGTACGAAGCTCGAGCCCGACACCGCACACGCGACGCCCGTCAGCACCAGCAGGTCACCAAGCCGGCTCATTTCAGGTTCCCCGCCCGGTTCACTGGCCGCCGTCGTTGCGTTCCAGCCGGTTGAAATACTCGTCCAGCCCGGCGCGAAATTCTTCGGGCAGAACGGGCCCCGACTCACCGGTCACCTGCGAGACGCCACGGTCCTCGCGGACCTCTTTCTGGTTGACGCCCGATCCCAGGAGGGCCATGGCCGAATCGACGGTCTTGCCGGTGCCGCCGCCGCCCGGGTTGGCGCCGCCGCCACCACCACCGCCTCCCGGATTGATCCGGCGCGACCGCAGCAAGAGCTCGACGGCCTCGGTCTCCGCGGCGATGGCCTCGGAACCGGTCTCCGGCCGGGCCAGGATCCTGGCCGCCTCGCCCATCACGCCAGCGACCTTGCCCAGCAGGTCGATCTCATAGGCGAACTCGCTCTCGGCATCGGGCAACTGGCCGATCCGCTCGATCACCTCGTCCACGCGCACTTTCAGACCGTCCTGGTTCTTGGACAGCTTCTCGGCCTGGCGGCCGTATTCCCCGGCCGCGATGGCAGCCCGCGCCTGTTCGCCCACGCGTGTCTCCTCGCGGAGATTGACTTCGCCTTCCAGGATCTGAAGCACATCCAGAACGATCGAGGGCGGCAAACTGCCGCGCGATTTGGAGCCCGGTCAGGTGCCTCCCGAGACGGGATCGACCAGGTCATCGGCCCAGCGGTCAAGCGTGTCGGACCAGTATTCGCACTGGGCGATCGACAGTCCGTTCTCCTTCTTCAGATCGTCGCCGAGCTGCCGCAAGTTGCCGACCACATCGAGCTTCCTCATCTCGTCAAGGACCGTCTTGAACTGCATGAACCGGCGGCGCTCGAAGTACGATTGCATGTCATCCATGATCGCCGAGACGCCATGGCTTCCTTTCGCCTCTTGCTCCGCCAGCTCGCCGATGACCTTCGCGGCGCCGTCCGGCCCGCGAGGCGCCGACAGACCGAAGGAGTCCCGGACCTGGTCGATCATCCGGCCGGCGATGCTGTACTGCATTCGCGACGCGGCCTTCAGGCGCTTGACCAGGGTGCTGCCCTCCAGGTTCGCGAGCACGCGGTTGAGCTCGTCGGCGATCTTCTCGAACTCGGCGAGCAGGTCCTGCTGTTTGGCGGCGGCTTCTTCCACCTTCTGCCCGGTAGGGCAGGATTGCATGCCATCGCCGTTCTTGCCGGCCAGCGTGGTCTCGGGAAGGCCCAGTCGAGGCTGGCCCGCGGACTTGGCGGCAGCCGGTTGACCGGCGGGCTTGTCCGGCGGCTGCTGAGACGACTCCCGGTCCACGACCTGAGGAACCGCGGCCGGGGCCTTCTTGGCGTCTTTGGGCTCCGCCGGCCGCGACCCGGATCGCGTGTCGCGGACCATTCCAGCCATCGGAGTCTTGTCGCGCTTTGCGCTTGCGGACGCCAGCGGAGACTGGGACGCCTGCTTGAGCAGGTCGGCCACCGAGGGCATCCGGTTCGCCGAGATATCCTTGAGAATCTGGAGCATCCCGGCCCATTTCTCGAGATGGCCCACCCCGAACTCGGGGTTGCGCATGGCCTGCTGAACCAGGTCTTCACCGGTCCCGACCAGGTTCGCCAACCGGCGCCCGTTGGTCCGTTCGGCAACCGCCTGGTTCTCGATCCGCCGCCTGACCTCGGGCTGATCCAGCTCGTCGGGCGAAAGGGATCGCAACTGCTTGTTGGTCTCATGGAGCTGCAGTTCCCGGTCGCGCACTTCCAGCGACTGGCGATGCCACTTGCTGAGCTGTTCGGTAAGCCAGATCGCGTGCTGCTCGGCGCTGAGCACATAGAGCAAGTGGGAGGGCGAGTAGACCCGCCCGCGGCCGGGGAAGTAATCTTCCGTGAAGATCCGGACGTTCACCGGCTGCGGCTCGATGCCCAGCGCCTTCGCCGAGAACGTGCCGGCGATCTCGAGCGATTCCTTGTCATTGCCCCCAGCCGCCAGGATGCGCTCGCCTTTTGCCGGCGTCTTGACGACGGCACTGTCCACTCCTTGCCATTCCATGCCGATCCGCTTGACGCCGAAATCGTCCTGAGCCTTGACCTTGAACTGGAGGGTTTCCGAATCGAGCACGACCTTCTGGCGGGGCAGGTTTTCACAGGACATCGAGGGGGCATCATCGTCGCGGCCGTTGATCGACAGCAGGAAGGGCGCTCTGCCCGCCAGGCCGAGCTCATCCTGCCAGCGGAACTCCATGGTTCGTGTTCCATCGATCCTGACCGCCTGGCTGGAGACCTTGGATCCTTGCGGCCGCCGCTTTTGACCGTCCACTTCCGCTGCCTTCAGGTCGCGGCTGGCGATGGCGGTAAAGCTGGCCGTGGACCCCTTGACGAGCGAGACGGCCCCGCCCCGCACGTCTTTCTGCTGGGTGCCGCGGCGGCCCAGGTAGTCGGGAAGCGTGACGTCGGCGACGATCGAGGTCAGCTCGGGACGCAACGTCGGCTCGACCCGGACTCGCTGCGCTGAGTCGCCGATGCGGACGTCGAGCCAGCCGGGATCGATCTGCGACGGGAGCTTGAACTCGTACTGCCCGTCCCGGAGCGGGGCCGTGATGGGATGTTGCTCACCGAGCTGCACCACGCCCTCGCGCGGCCGCCAGGCCGTCTTCTCTCCGAGCCGCGCCGCGACTGCGAACGGCTCGCCGTGCGCGACGACCATCGTGCCGGGCAACGGCTGCACGGCCGCGAAGGTGTAGCGTGGAGTGTCGCTCCAGGGAGCCAGCAGCCGCCGCCAGGCGTTCGTGGCCGCGTCGGGACAAGCAGCAAGCAGGCCAAGGGAACACGCGGCCCCCGCGCCCACCAGCCAGCCCCACAGCCGGTGCCGAGGGTTGGGCACGGCGGCCCGGAAGTCGCGCCGGCTTGCGTCCTGGGCCACCTGATGGATGGCGGCCTCGCACAGGGCCCGCGACCGCGACTGCTCCGCATCACTGCGGACCAGCTCGATGACGCCCAGCAACTGGTCGCCGATCTGGGGGTGGCTGCGGCCCAGCAGCCTCGCCAGTTGCTCCAGGCGACGATTTCGCCAGATCCAGCGGTAGAACGCCAGCGGAACGATAGCCGCCCCCACCCAGGCCGAGACGAAGAGCAGCAACCGGATCGACGCGGGCGTGTCCCACACCCGGTCGATGAGGAACATCAGCAGAAACGCGACCAGCAGGCCGAAGATGGCCGCGGCAACAGCCTCGATCATCTTGATCGACCAGACTCGCCGACGATAATCGAAGAGCTGGTCGCGCAGCGTCCCGGGCAATTGCAAACGCTCTGGCGGTGGAGCGAGGCTCATGTTGTCCTCACGATCGGCTGAGAGTTATTACCCCGGCAGCAAAGAAGGTCATATACCAACCCGAAGCGCGAGCGAGGGATCCGGTGCGTTTCCCTCGCTGGCGCGTCGGGTTAATATGCAGCAGCATGCGGAACTTCCTTGCCGGGGTAATAT
>JBAUOX010000308.1:0-2010 GCA_049579985.1 Isosphaeraceae bacterium
TGCCTATCTTATGCATTTCCCGATTATAGGTCACTGTGTTCCCCTTTCGCCCCCGTCGCCCCTCGGGGTAGGAGATCCGCGACGAAGACCTGGCCGTAGCCCTTGCCGTCGATGACGACGGGAACGGCGTCCGGCTCGCGGTGGATCTCGGGAGCACCGTAGCCAGACGAGCCCGGACCGGAGTAGACCTCCACAAGCCTCCGGTTGATGTCGACGATCCAGTAGGCCTGGACGCCGGTGCGGGCGTACTTGCGGAGCTTCCAACCGCTGTCCTTGGAGTAAGTCGTGTCAGAGACCTCGACGAGCATCAGGACGTCTTCCGGCCCCGGCTCGCGGCCTTCCTGCTTGTACTCTTCGAGCGACCCCCGCAGAACCGTGATATCCGGCAATGGCCGCCAGCGCCTGGAGAGGGTGACCGGCTTCTCGTCTCGGACGTACCAGCTCGTCTCCGGGAGTAGCCTGAGCAGAGCACGGAATACGGAGTCCACGGTGGTGATGTGTCGCTCGTCGGACGTCATGAGCTTTACGAGATGGCCCCCCAGCAGTTCAACCTTGTCGTCGCCGAACACTCCGGTGTCCACGATGGTCTCGAACTGAGAGGCCGTGAGTCTGTAGAGGTCGATGTCGGACACGGTCTTTTTAGTTGCAGTGCTCATCGTCTCAGATCCTCTCGCCGTCCAGCCAGACCTTCCCGCTGAAGCCTTTGATGTGGTTCATGCCCTTGAAGCTCCTCGGACTCGGCAGCGTAGTCTTCCGCATAGTCAGTATCCAGATTATCGGTCGTCTCGTACAGCTCGGTAGGGTGCGTCGAGCTGGCGATGACGCACCTTCCCCTGGCGATGTCGCCAACGCTCCGACTCACCGAGTGGTGCTCCTGGGGGGCGCGGGGTCAGGCCATGCTAGTGCGATCTGTTCTTACTCGCTCGGGCAGGTGGTCCTCAGGGCGATCACCTCGTTCGTTCCGTCTGTTTGCCCGGCTCTGATCGGTTCAGTCGTCCCAGTCCTGATACTGCTGCGGCGCCTTGCCGTGGCTCTCCAGGATGCGGGGAGCCTTGAGCTTGGCATCGGGGGGCTCGATCCGGTCGAGCTTGACGGTGAATTGCCAATTGTCGCCGAAGTCGTAGGTCAACTTCATCGTTTCTCCCAGCTCGAGAGGGAGCGTTCCGATCGAGACCTCGTCGGTGTAGGGGGGTTCGTCCATCGCGGGGTGATGAACCGAGACACTCGCACCCAGGCGGTTGCGATAGCTGAACTCGTGGAGGTGGTCGTTGTCGAACTTCACCGAGTGCAGGATCACGTGGACCAGGTCGTCCAGCGTCTTATCCGCCGGCATGGCGATCAGTCGCCAGACCTTGCCCAGCGACACGCGGAAGACGAACGTGCCCTCACGGGGCCCCTGCTGCGGAAGCCTCAAGTTCTCCTGCCACAAAGGGAAATACGGCTGGAAGATCGGCTGCCAGGCCCCGAACCTGGGCTGCTCCAATGCCCCCTCTTCCTGGTCCTCGGTCTCCCCGTCCTCGTCCTCCTGGTCATCGTGTTCCAACTCCGGGATGAATTCTCCCCGAATCGCGTCCAGCCGGGTAATCATGAGTGTGAAAATGGCGTCACCGAAGGGCAAGTGCCTGAGGGCGGCCGGGCCCCACGGAGTGATCGGCCGGGTCGGGCGTTCGACCTCCACGAGCCCGAACAGGTCCATCAGGGCCAGCAGAAAGAACTCCCGGCCGACGCCGGAAACATAGATTTCCTGGGGCTTCTCGAGGTCGAACCGGTGGCCTTTCTCCGGGAGGGCCTGCCAGGTCTGCCAACACTTGGACAGAAACCCATCCCAGAGACCACTCCTTTCGCCGACCATCTCCGGGCGGCCGAAACGAAGCCAGGCCTCCAGCAGGTTGAAGTACTGCTCCGTCGGGTTGAGCTGCTCCCACTGCACCATCATCTCCGGATCCACGACCAGGCGGGCCCTGGCGCCCGTCCCCCCGATGCGGGTAAGGCCGGAAGCTCGGAGGAGCA
>JBAUOX010000309.1:0-7926 GCA_049579985.1 Isosphaeraceae bacterium
AAGCGGTAACGGCGGCGAATTGCCTCGAGATAAGCCTCACGGATCAGCTCGACTCCGACCAGGGCGCTGACCAGAACCAGCAAGCTGCTGCGCGGCAGGTGAAAATTGGTGACGAGCGCGTCCAGTCCGCGGAAGACGTGTCCCGGCCGGATGAACAGGCTGGTATTGCCCGTGAACGCGGTGAGCGTTCCCTTACCCTCCGCGGCGGCTGTCTCGAGGGTACGTGCCGCGGTGGTGCCGACGGCCACGATCCGACCGCCGCGGGCGCGGCGAGCACTGAGCACCTCGGCCGCCCCGGCGGAGAGCTCGGCCCACTCGGAGTGCATCACGTGGTTGCCGATCTCCTCGGCCTCGATTGGCCGGAAGGTGCCGATGCCGACGTGCAGGGTGAGGTCAACCCAGCCGATTCCCCGTGCGGCCAGCTCCTGGAAGATCGCCTCGCTGAAATGCAGACCCGCCGTGGGCGCAGCGACCGAGCCCGGACGCAGGGCGAAGACGGTTTGATACGACATCCGGTCGCCCGCCGCGTCTCTCCCCTTGCGAATATAAGGAGGTAAGGGCGTCCGTCCATGACGTTCCAGAAGACCGAGCGCTCCAGCGGTGCAATCGCAGCCCTCTTCGGGCAGCGGTCGGACGATCCAGCGGCCCGCCTCTCCCCGGGACTCCAGGACCAGGCGCAGTCCCCGGCCGACGACGACCCGCTCTCCGGGTACGGGCTTGCCCCGCGTGGTGGCCAGGATCTCCCAGGTTTCATCGCCGAGATCTCGCAGGAACAGTCCTTCCCACGTTCCACCGGTCGCTTCGCGGCGGCCGATCAACCGCGCCGGAATGACCCGCGTGTTGTTCCGCGCCAGGATGTCCCGACCATCGAGAAGGGCCGGCAGCTCGGTGAACCGGTGGTGTGCGGTCCGGCCGCTGGCGCGGTCGAGGACCATCAGTCGCGATTGCTCGCGCGGCTCCGCCGGCTGCTGCGCGATCAGCTCGTCGGGAAGATCGAAGTCAAACTCGGCGGCGAGCACGCGGGTCGCTCCTTCCGCTTCGAGGACCGGAACAGGGGGGCGATCGGACCGCAAGCGGACTCTAGAATCGAAAGGGCAGGACGGCATCGCCGGAAACCGTCAGATTATTTATTGTACCGTCCTGTCCATGCTCGCTGGGCTGCCGCGAAACAGCGAGCCATCGAGGAAACCATCGTCGTCGTGCAGACCTTGACTGGCCGCCTTGCCACTGCCGGTTCACGTCCCGCTCCGGAAGTCCCGGTCCGGATTGCCCTGGTCATTACCGACCTCGATGTCGGCGGTGCCGAGCGGGCGCTGGTGAACCTGGCCACGCGGCTGGACCGAAGCCGTTGGTCGCCGACGGTCATCGCCCTGGGAGAAGAAGGGCGCCTGGCTGAAGTTGTTCGCCAGGCGGGCCTTCCCTGCGAGTGCCTGGCAGGCAGTCGGCGCCGGCCCGTGCAGGTCGTGGCACGGCTGGCCCGGTCGCTGCGCAGATGCCGCCCCGAGCTGGTGCAGAGCTTCTTGTTCCATGCCAACCTCGCGACCCGGTTGGCGGCGCCCTGGGCCGGGCAGCCGTGGGTCGTCGGGGGTCTCCGCGTGGCCGAACGCCGGCAGCGATGGCATCGGGCGCTCGATCGCCTGACGGCGTTCCTGTCCGCTGGCTCCGTCTGCGTCTCGCACGGCGTGCTCCGCTTCAGCCGCGGGGTCGGGGGTCTGGATTCCCGGCGATTGACGGTAATTCCCAATGGAATCGATCCCGGACCATTTGATCGGGTCTCCGCCGTGCCGCGTGGCGACCTGGGAATCCCCGAGCAGGCCCATCTGGCCCTGGCTGTCGGCCGCCTCGACGTTCAGAAAGGTCTTGCCGATCTCCTGGCCGCCGCGGAGCGGGTCATCGCCCAGTGTCCCTCGTGGCATCTGGCACTTGCCGGCGACGGCCCTTGCCGCGCCTGGCTGCTGGAGCAGGTCGACACACAACCCTTGCTCGGCGGCCGGATTCACTGGCTGGGGCCACGCGATGACGTTCCGGGTCTTTTGAAGGCAGCCGACGTCCTGGTCCTGGCCTCGCTCTGGGAGGGCATGCCCAACGTGGTCCTCGAAGCGATGGCCGCCAGTCGTCCAGTGGTGGCCACGGCCGTGGAGGGCGCCGAGGAACTCGTGATTCCCGGTCAAACCGGCTGGCTGGTCCCTCCCAATGACCCTGAGGTGCTCAGTACCGCCCTGCTGGCAGCCGCCCGCGCTCCCGATCTCTGCTGGACCTTCGGCCACGCGGGAAGGGCTCGCGTCGAACACGAGTTTTCCCTCGAGCGGACCGTTGCCGCCTACGAGCGGCTCTGGTGTGGTCTTCTGGGTTACAAATTGCTCTTGACCCAGAATTAACCCACCCCATCATGGATTGATGACAGCGTGGCGCCATGATTGTGCTGTATCGCTTACTGATTGCCAATCGTTCGAGCTTGGGCAAGAGGAAGGCGGTCAAGCGTGCAGGGATGGGCGATCAGGAGGTTGCTGATGACCGTCGTGCAACGGTCGGGACTGAAGGGCATGCAGGCTTGGGCGCGGATGGCGCCGTTTAGAAAGCGGGTAAACTCGGGAGCCAAGGTCATTCCTCGTTGGGCGTGAATGATTCCGTCATGGGCACCGACCAACGTGACCCAGAGCAGGGCTCTGGTCTCGGGAGACAGTTCCAGAGGGGGAATCACCCGGTAATGCGCCGGCTGCATATGCCAGCAGTAGGGGACGTCGCTCCAGGGAACCGATTGACCGAACCGATAGGCCAGCACGATCAGAGGGAGCCTGGCGATGACTGCGAATTCCCCCTCGCCACTTTTTACGTCCTGAACGTGCCGGTCATCGATCTCGGGAAGAAATAATGTCAGCTCATGGCCGTTGTAGCCGTGGGTGTACTGCGTTCCCGTCGGCCAGTGCCGCCGCCCGCGCTGCAGCGGCTCACCCACGCGATAGAGTGGAACCACGGGACGGCTGGCAGGAAGCGACTTTCGTGGAGCGTCGGACACCCAGAACAGATCGAGATCTTGAGCAGAAATTGACATTGCGTACTGGCTCCCGCTTATCTTGGCTGGATTACAGACCGTGACCAAGTCCGCGTCAATGACTTGTAAGCGAAGGCGATCGGAGATCAATTCCACGATCTCGGCGAACCGATCCGTGCCCTGGATTCTGGTGAAGACCGGGGCAATCGGTCGGCGGCCGAACAACAGAGAACGCCCTCATGCCTACCATCCGTAGGTTTCTTCCAGGTCACCGGGCACCATTCCTATTGTGCTTGGATGATAGACGATATTCTTGATTGCACCAGAACGACCTTATACCTTATCTCCGGTGAATCACAAGGGCTTGCATCCCATTATCTTGAGAACGGGAATCGCAGCGTTCAGAATTGACGGCATAACTGAACACAAGAAGATCTAAATTGCACAATCGATTGCCTGGTTGCGGCTTCAGGTTGACCGATTGCACGCCGCTGTTTATTTTCGGAAACAATGCACGCGAGCATGCAATTTGAGTCATGAGGGACAGGGACGCAGAGCCAGAGAAGCGTCGTCGTGAGCCGAACCGAACGACGAATCGTCAAAGATCTCATCCCCTTGTGATCGCTTGGGAGGATGTGCGAACTTGACAAACTTGTTTTTTTACTGGTAATATTAGTGAGAAATCATCCGGTGCAGAGACGCGGTATACTGCCGATCGAACTCCTAATTCATTTGCATTTTACACTATTTGGCCATGAGATCGCTTAATATGATTGATGGTGGTCTCTTTTAGCAGGCCCTTGCAAGTCTTCTAACGTTTGCTGCAAGACCGACTGATTCACAGAGGTCATACCGAACGGCTTGGTTCTCTGTCCGGCCTCCAACGTCGAGCCGAGCCTCGAATTCCGGCGGATGAATCGTTGCCGCCATTCTTCAGTGCGAGCGTCGATTGAGCGAACATACAAGGCATGGGTTTACAAAAGAAGCTCGGAAGAGCTGCCAACCTAGACACCGCGCTATATTTCCAGGCTTTTTTTTGACAATGACGACCGGGTTCGGAATTGAATTCCTTTTGAAGACGAATTATGATCTCAACTCACGGAAAACAATTTTGTCAATCGGCGGACGGCGAGCGGGAATTGCGTATAGTTCCTTGAGACATCCGGTTCAATCAATAACGAAACGGGGCGATCCATGAACTTGGCGAAACGAATCCGTGATCTGCGTTACTCGAAGGGTTGGGGCCCCGACGAGCTGGCCAATCGTGCCAAGATCTCGCGAACCGCGCTCTACCAGATCGAGCGGGGCAACACCAGCAAACCCCAGGCTGGAACATTGCGGCGGATCTCCCGGGCACTTGGAGTGCCGCTGGAAATCCTGCTGGATTCCACGCCTGTCCTGTCGGAGCAGATGCCGTCCTCGGAGGGGCTTGCCGAGGGAGGATCCTACTCCCACGCCACGATCAGTGGTAGTCTCGAGCGATCGCTCTCGTCGGATCGCGCGGACGAATTGATCGAAAAGTTCCGGATGCTTCTGGGTTCGCCGTTGGCAGACGGAATCGCTCGGATCGTCGAAGAATCGTTCCGTTTGCTGCCGATCATCCCTCCGCCTGTTGCACAGGCCGAGCCCAGCAGAAGCTATGTGCCGTCGCTGGACATCGACATGCCTCGCAGGGGCCGGGGGCGTCCCCGGATAACGACCTCGGAATGACTGGAGTCGGCGCGATCCACTGATCCCGTCGATGATCTCGGTCGATGGATGACCCTGGATACCAAGAACTTAGGCGCCCGCTCCTGAAAACTGCCAGCTTGGGCCATAGAGAGCCCGGATCAGCGCCGCGACCTTAATCGCGTCCGTTGCGCGCTTGCTCGGCGTCCCATTCGATCGGCCTACATGTGCGTTGGGCGAGGTTGTCCAGCAGGACCATGCCCGTCAGCGCCGTGCCCTATTTTCGAACGTCAGAGCAGGCATGACGTTCCATCATCCCTACTGTTCCACTATTTGCTTCGTCCGACGGCTACATCGGCTACCGGGCATTGCCTCCGGACGCCTCCAGGCTGCGCGCCTACATGGAGCGGCTGTTGAGTTGAAGGCGCGCCTTCTCGAAAGAAATTGATCTCGGTGACAAAAGGACTTGCGCCGGCATCACGGCGCCGTTTCACACTCGAGCCGGGTGATCAGATCGACCAAATCAGGGAAGGATCGTAGAATAGATATAGTAGTGGACTTTTCCACCTTTCGACGTGGAAAGAGTAGGGGGGCCATGATTCTGACAAGGATTGACCCGGTGCAGGCAGGGATCGAACGCTTCACCACGCGCCGCATGACAGCCGAGCAGCTCACCTCGACTCACTACCCGGAGATCCGTCGGTTGCACTTGCATCCGCAGGTGATGAAAACGCTCTCTCCGGATGGCCAGATTCTGCCTGACAAGGTGACCAAGGACGGGCTTGCGCAGAACGATGCCCACTGGGCAGAGCACGGCTTCGGGTTCTGGATCTTCCGGGCCAGGGAGGGCGGACAGTTCCTCGGCCGGGGCGGGTTGAAGTGTTACACGATTGACGATCAGGACGTCGTAGGGCTGGCCTACGCCGTGATCTTCGATCACTGGAATCGCGGCCTGGCCACCGAGATGGCCGCGGCCAGCTTGCGAATCGGCTTCGAGCAACTGGCCTTACCGGAGGTCGCGAGCTGGACCTTGCCATTCAATGTCGCCTCCCGGCGCGTGATGGAAAAGCTCGGCTTTCGCCACGAATCCGACATTGTCTTCGCCGGCCTGCCGCACCGGCTCTACCGTCTTACCGCGACCGACTGGCAAATGGACCGGGGCCTGCGGACCGCTTGATCGCCGGCCAGCTTTTTGACTCCAAACTCGGGGCACCGGCCACGAATTTCTAGAGAGGACCTGGCGGATGTCCGAACCAAAGGCTGGATCGCGCGTATAATGGTGCCGGCAAGCTCGGTGGTTTCGCGCACGCTGATGAGATTCGGGGATGGGGTACTCTCTCATGGTGGGCGTCCGGAGTGTGGGCGACTGGATCGGTGACCGATTCGAGATCTTCGACGTGCACGAAGGTGGAATGAGCCTGGTCTACGTGGTCTGCGACCACCTGGGCAAATCCGGTCGGACGGTGGTCGCACTCAAGACCTTGAAGGACGAACTGCTGCGTCACAAGATCAGGCGGTCGCGGTTTGCCACGGAGTGCCGGCTCTGGGTGCAACTCGGTCAGCATCCCAATATCGTCCAGGCGTACGCGGTCGAGATCATCGAGGGCAAGCCGTACGTTGTTCTGGAGCTGGTTCAGGGCGGGGACCTGGTTCGCTGGATCGGTAGCCGCCGCCTCAACCTTGTCCAGTCGCTGCGGTTTGGCGTCCAGTTCTGCCAGGGAATGGAGCACGCCACGCGGCAGGGGCTGAGCTGCCATCGCGACATCAAGCCCGGCAATCTGCTCATCACCGAGGACGGCGTCCTGAAGATCACCGACTTCGGCCTGGCGCGGGTCTGCGAGGAGATGGTTGCGTTTCGTCCCGAGCTTGCCGACGGCACGATCCCGCTGGCCGATGCTCCGAAATCGCCACAACGGATCATCTTTGCCGATGCCCGAGACCAGGAGGTCCGGCCAATTGGCTTCGCCAACCCCGAAGCGACTCGGACCGTCCGCCCATCGGCGCAAGAGAGTGCGGGAGCGCAGGCCAACGCTGCCGGTGCCAGGTCCACGCCCAAGACTTTGGGCCCGCCGGTTCCCGCCACGAAAAACGGCCCGATCGGCGTGGCCGTGCCCACTCCGACCACGATGGAGAAGGAAAAAGAGACCTCGGAATACGTCCCGCTGGACGAGCAGGCCGATCCCCGCCTGACCCAGTCAAGCGCCAGGCTTGGCACCGGCGCCTACATGTCTCCCGAGCAGTTCCGCGATCCCGGATCGGTGGATTGTCGTGCCGACATCTACGCCTTTGGCGTCGTTCTCTTCGAGATGATCACGGGCAAGCTGCCGTTTCGGGGCAAGTCGCTGGACATGCTCGACCGCCAGCATTCCCGCTCCGCGCCACCCTCAATCGTCCCGTCCATACCTCGTTCTCATGCGCGCGCGGCCAGCAGCATCGATCAGCTCGTCCAGCGTTGCTTGAAGAAAGACCCGGCCGACCGCTTCCACACCATGTCCGACTTGCGCAAGGCCATGCTCGCAATCCTCTCCGGGATGGGAGCAAAATGAAGACGAAGCCGTCAATCGCATGGCTTCAACCGGTAATTGCTTCGCTCGAGATCAGACAAGGCGACTCGACATGCTCGATTGCCCGGGACAGTGAGGCCCGGCGGCGCTTCTGCCGGGCGGACCTTGTTTCCTTGACGTGCCGCAACTGCTGAACGAGCGATCGGATGCCGCTCGCCTCGGATTTCCTCGTGACCATGGCGATCACCTTCGATGAGATGCGGGTGCCCACCTTTATTTCATATTAAGTCGATAGACATAGTATATATCGGCAGAAGGAAAAAAAATCAAGAGAGATCTGGCGGGGGACGCGGATCACGAGAGATCTTTATCGGCCGCGCCGAGCCAGAGGTCGATGGGGCGCTTGATGCCAGTGGGGCGGAAGGGTAGGCCGATCTTCGCGCCCATCCGGGCCGAGCGATAGCCGGCCAGAGAACTTCCTGGACGATCCAGCCGTCCTCGCCGGTGGGCGGTCGGGGTCTCCTTGCCGCGGGCGCAGCGGGCGAAGTGGTGCATCTCCTGGGGAAAGCCGTAGTTCCAGAGCTCCTCGTAGACGGAGTAACACCAGCCCTTGGTGGTCGGGGCCTTCTCGACGGCGTAGCCGTAGCCAGACTCGCTGTAGGTGGGCAGGGCGTTGCCCATGTGCAGGTTGGCGAAGGTCAAATCCTCCTTCGCCGTAAACCTCCGACCCACGAGCACATCGCCGTTTCAGGGCGTGACGAT
>JBAUOX010000310.1:0-27202 GCA_049579985.1 Isosphaeraceae bacterium
GAGACGATCAGTTCATGGTTCCGCTGCTCGATGAGGGGCCGGATGGCTTCGAGGGCACTGTTGATGACGGGGTAGGCGTCGATCGTCTCCTTCCGGAGTTGAACCTTGCCCCGAGTGATGCGAGAGACGTCGAGCAGGTCATCGATCAACCGGGTGAGGTGCTTGACCTGCCGGTTGATGACTTCCATGCTCCAGTTGATTTGGTCCTGAACGCCGGACATCGTCGAGAGTTGCACGGCGGTGGTAATGGCGGCGAGCGGGTTTCGAAGCTCATGGGCGAGCATCGCAAGGAACTCATCCTTGCGATGGCCGGTCTCGGCGAGTTCCGCGACGCGCTTGTGGATCTCCCGCTCCAACCGCTTACGTTCCGTGATATCGCGGATGATGCCGGTAAAGCAGCGGTGCCCCGCGAGGTTGAATTCGCTGACGGCGAGCTCCATGGGGAAGATCGAGCCATCGCTCCGCAGGCCCTCGACCTCGCGGCCGATGCCGATGATCTTCGGCTGGTGGGTGCGGATGTAGTTCGTGAGATAGCCGTCGTGCCTGCTGTGGTGGGGCTCGGGCATGAGCATGTTGACGTTTCGGCCTACGACCTCGACAGCCGGGTAGCTGAAAATCTTCTCGGCGGCCGGGTTGAACGATTCGACCATCCCGCGCTCATCGATGGTGATGATCCCGTCGATGACGTGGTTGACGACCGAACGCATCCGCTCCCCGGCCCCCCGGAGGGCGTCCTCGCCCGCTCTTCGCTCGGTCATGTCGCGGACCACCTCGGCGAAGCCCGTGAGCTCTCCCGCATCGTTGCGGAGAGCGCTGATGACGACGTTGGCCCAGAACCGAGAGCCGTCTTTGCGGACCCGCCAGCCGTCGTCTTCGACCCGGCCTTCAGCCGCGGCGATCTCGAGCTCTCGTTCTGGTTTTCCCCCGGCGACATCTTCAGCGGGATAGAACAGGGAGAAGTGTTTGCCGATGGCTTCCGCTGCCCGATAATCCTTGATATGTTCTGCGCAGGTGTTCCAGGTGACGACATGGCCGGTCGGGTCGAGCATGAAGATGGCATGGTCCTTCACCCCGTCCACGAGCAGGCGGTAGCATTCTTCGCTCGGCCGCGGCGTTTCGGTGCACGCGCTCGCGGTGGAATCGGGCTGGGTTGGCACGTCCCCGTTCCTTCCAGTGGCCTGGACCGACGCATGCCTTTCTCATGAGACATGGCGGCGCTAATGCTTGGTTTGCAGCAACGCTTGCGATTGGTGTTCTATCGACCTTAACAAGCCGTTGCAGTCCGACGCCGTTCGGGTTGGGTGCATGCTGGTACATAGCCATGGCTGTAACTTGATCCGGCATCGGACCCTTCGACAATTCGGCCATCTCTTGTTGCCTCTGTATTCAACAGGGAACACGAGACGGTAGCGACTAATTCCGGATCGTGGTCGCGGTCCGGCCGGACAATGAGAGGATCCATAATACCTAGTCTCCGGTCGAGGAGTGGCCTCGTCAAGACCTTGTTAAATCGAACTTGACCGGGAGATGGTGGTGACGGGAAGGCGAACTCGCGACCGCGAACCGTCAGTCGCTCAGCCGGCGAAAGCGTGCAAAGCGGCCGAGATGCCTCCGGCGTCGCGAGTGGCGGCTTGGAACTCCGCGTGCTGCCGGTTGGTGCGTTCGGTGAAGCGGGCCGCGGCGGCGAGGACGGCGTCGAGGGAGGGGCCCTCGGCCCATCGAGCCAGGTCGGACCAGCGATCGTGATCGGGCTTGAACCGGGCCCCGCGAAGTTGGGACGAGGCGGTCAACTCGCCGGCTCTTTCGACGGCCCTCCGCAGTCTCTCCGGCTGTTCCTGGAACCGGTCCAGGCTGGAGTGGTTCTCGTCGGGAATCATCTCGCGCATCCGGTACGACCGCTGGCCGATCTTCAGTACATCCAGGCCGACGGCCATGTGCCCCTGGAGAATCGTCTGGGACAGGACGACTCGCCGGGCCTCGTCACCCTCGATGTCGACCAGGGTGTCCGTGGCACACGGGGCCGCCGCGGACGGCCTGGGTTCCTTGATGTCCAGCAGTTGGTAGCCATCGGGAGGGCCGGCTCCCTCGACGAGTGCCAGGTAGCGGCGCACTCCCAGACTGCCCACGCCGACGATCCGGAAGACCAGGTCGTGAACCTTGAAAGCGTCGGGCTTGCCCAGGCGCTGGCCGTGGGATTCGAGTGCCTCGGCGACCTCGTCAAACCGCTTGCGCGAGACGTCGACGGCCGTGTCAGTCCGTCGGATCAGCGGCCTTCCGTCTGCCTTTCGCCTGGTCTTGGCCTTCAGGAGCTGGGCCTGGGTGGCGATGGCCGTCGAGCCCAGAATTTCCTGGATCGGGCCATGGCCGCCGTGGGGAACGATCTCGTGGACGGAACGGCTTTCGACTGCCTTGAGCACGGCGTTGCGGTAGTTTTCCAGATACGCCAGAGCCATGCCGGTGGCCTGGCTCGGCTTGAGCTTCCACTGTTCCGAGGCCAGGATGATGCTGGTCGCGCAGCGGACGACGTCGAAGCTGCACGGAGCGACGACCGCCTCGTCGAAGTCGTTGAGGTCGTAGCGGAAATCTCCCTCCGTGGTCCGGTAGGCGCCGAAGTTTTCCAGGTGCAGGTCGCCGGAGATCAAGACGTCCGGACCGACATCCAGGGGCCGGAGTTCGGGCCAGTCCCGGCAAAACAGGTGATCGGCCCCCCGGAAGAACGTGAACGGGTCGGCACGCATCTGCCGCAGCTTGAGCCGCAAAAGTCCCGGCTTGCGGTCCTGGTTGAACTGGAGGATCGCGCCCAGGACCCCGGTGTCGCTCAGTGTTTTTTTCATGGTTGACTTCCTCCAAAGGTGTTTCTGACCGACTGTAATCGGTCTCAATGCGGTTTTCCAGCTTGATCGGCGTCCCTGTGATTCTTAAGGGGAACACGGCATTGGCACCGATTGCAGGGCTTCGCGGGGAAAGGGGCTCTGCGAAGTCGGGGCCGGTTTTCGGTCTTCGGGAGGCGGTGGCGGATAGCCTCCAGGACGATGCGGGAAGAGAGAACAAGCAAGTAGGGTGCGTCGCAAAGACGCACCGGGACGCTGAGCGGTGCGTCATCGCAAGCTCGACGCACCCTACCGGTTATAGCAAGTAGCACCGGGACGCTGAGCGGTGCGTCATCGCAAGCTCGACGCACCCTACCGGTTAGCCCATCAGCGATGCGGGCCTTCTCGAGCGTTTTGCGAGCCGCCGGGACGAGGCCGCATTCGGTGAACTTGTGAAGCGGCATGGGCCGCAAGTGCTCAAGGTCTGTCGCCGGGGCTTGCCGAGCGAGCACGACGTCGAGGACGTTTTCCAGGCAACCTTTTTCGTGCTGGCCCATAAGTGCGGCAGCCGTCTCTTGGAACGAATCGGTGGAAAGCTGGTTGTGCGCCGTGGCCCGCCGGCTGGTCCTGCATGTGCGTGCCAGTGCATGGCAACGGCAAAGCCGGCAACGACCGATCACTGCCCTGGTCGGCAGAATTCCACAAGCTGCAACTGTTTCAAGACGTTTGGGCGACGATTCGGGCCAGCGCGTCTGGTTCCCGGTTGCTACCGCGGATAGAATAGCTTTGTTGCCGCGCTGAACCGACATGGACCGACCCCAGCCCGCCCGGTCCGTGCTCGGAACGATTCCCTCCTGGGTAGGTGTAAGATCATGGCGACTGCCACCAAGAAGGCTCCCGCTCCCGTTCCCGGGAGATCTCCCAAGGGCGCGGCACCGCCCACCTCGTTCCTGGATCGGCCCTTGCGTGGCATCGATGCTGTGTATCGGTTCCTGGCCTCACTGAAGCTGGCCGTTTTCAGCTTAAGCTCTCTGGCGGCATCGCTTGCCTTTGCTACCTGGTTCGAGTCTAGTTATGGTACCACCGCGGCCCAGGACTATGTTTACAAAAGCACCTGGTTTGCCGTGCTGCTCGCCTTCCTGGCGATTAACATTCTCTGCGCGGCCCTGATCCGGTTTCCCTGGAAGAAGCGGCAGACGGGTTTCGTGATCACCCACGCCGGACTGCTGGTCCTGATCCTCGGATCGTACTGGAGTATGCGGACCGCCGATGAGGGCACGGTCGGCATGCTCGAGGGAGAGACGCGATCCGAGATGGTGCGCAGGAATGACCCGGTGATTCGCGTCCGCGAGCTGGACCCTCATACCCAGGAGCCCGGGCGTTCTTACGAGCTGCACTTCAAGCCCGGGCCGTTCCCCTGGGGTGACGGACGAGCACACCTGCACAATCTGTTCGACCTGGCGCTCAGCACGCTTTCCGGCGGCAGGATGCCGATGCCATCCCACACCGGTGAGACACTTAGCCAGCCGGGCGACCCCTTCACGCTGGTTGTGAAGAAGCACATCCCCGCCTCCGCGCCCGCCGTCTTGCACGAGGCTGATCCCGGCGGTGATCCGATGGCCCGGATCCAGCTTCAGTTCAAGGCGCCCGGGATGCCTCAGGCCAGGGAGGCCCTCGCGTCCGAGGATGAGCAGTGGCTCAAGCTCGATCGACGGTTTTACCGGGTCGCCCGCAGCGTTGATCCAGCGCTCCTTGCGTTCTCCTATGTCGATCGCCCCGAGCTGGTGGAAGACTTCCTCAAGCCCCCGGCAAATAGCGGACCGCGCGGCCTGGCCCGGTTCCGTTACCAGGAGAAATCGGGGCGGATCGGGGTCTATGATTTGCCGCTCGAGGGACAGGAGGGCAAGACGGTCAAGCTGCCCGAGAGTGATCTGACCGTGAAGGTGGAGAAGCTCGCCGATTTTCCCACCAGGGAGTTAGGTCTGCTTCGGGTCCTCGGGGAGGCGGCCATTCCCTTCGGGATGTTCCAGGTGCGCAAGGGGAACGATCCCGAAGTCGAGCACATCGCCATGGCCGGGCTGCCGATGGTCCCCAACGTCATGCCCAACCCGCGGGATCCCGCAGCCAAGCCTGCCGCGCCACTCGTCTCGATCCACCTGATGGTTCCCCCCGTGCTCGATCCCAAGACCAACGGCCGGTTCGGCCAGATCGAGGTTCTGGCCGGGCCCGATCGCTCGCTCTATTACCGGGTCTTCGGCCGGAACAAGGACGGCAAGGCCGAACTCCGCGCGTCGGGCCCGGTCGCTCCCGGCAAGACGATCGATGCCTTCGGCGGCGGGGCCAACATGCCCATGACCATCAGCTTCCGCGTTGATGACTACCTGGCCGCGGGAGTCGAGAAGCAGACCTTCGAGCCGGTCTTCCTACCCAAGAACCAGATGGAAGAGGCCATACCCGCAAGCTTGATCGAGATGACCGTCGGGGATATCACGCGGGAGATCTGGATCCAGCGCAGCGAGTCGCCGGATGGGAGCTCATACAAGCCGGTTCCGTTTGGCGACCGACTGTTCGAGATCGCCTATGACGTGGACCGCAGGCCGCTCGGTTTCGATCTCAAGCTCGACAAGTTCGAGGTCGGCTTCGAGCCGGGAACCGAGCAGGCCACGAAGTTCGTGAGCAATGTTCGCCTCATCGATCCGGCCGAGGGCGTCAAGGATAGGCCCTACACGATCTCGATGAACGATCCGATGACCCACCGCGGTTTCACGTTCTACCAGATGCGCTACTCGGCGCTCCAGGACCCCCATACCGGCCAGCGCACCGGACAATTCCAGTCGGTCTTCCAGGTGGGAGTTGATCCCGGCCGCCCGGTCAAGTACGCCGGATGCATCATCCTCGTGCTGGGTATCTTCACGCAGTTCTACATGAGGGCCGGCGTCTTCACCGACGGCGGCAAGAAGGAGCGCGAGCGAGCCGCCCGCCAGAACGCGGCGGCGGCTGCCCCGGTGAAGGACCTCGGGCCGGTAATCGAGGATGAGCGACTGTGATGCATTGTTCCGGACCGAAGCCCGCTTCGCGCCGGTTTTGTGAACAATTGCAGTGAGATTATCATCGTACACTTGTGATGCAGATCCGAGGCAAGGCTGAGCGAGCCCTGGAGATCCGATATGAGACGATTCCGCAGGCTTCTTGTCGGGCTAGGTGTGGTCCTTGCCGGTTCCTTTCAGGCTCAGGCCGGGCTTCCCGTTCGCGGCGAGGAGAGCAAGGTCAGGGCGCTGGGCGAAGGGGCGGCCTATGATCAGGTCGGCAAGCTGGCGGTGATGCACGCGGGCCGAGTCAAGCCGCTTGACACGGTGGCCCGCGAGGAGGTCAAGCACGTCTTCGGCCGCGAGACGATCAAGCTCCATGACGCGTCCAATACACTGGTCGAGACCTGGGGCCCGGTCGCCGCGTTCCTCGACTGGATGGTCCGGCCCGAGTTCTGGGACGATCAAGCGTTTGTCCTGGTGGATTACTTACCCTTGCGGCAGGCGATCCTCACTGACTCGACCCGGTCGCGGCTGAAGGACGTCGCCGCCAGGGAGTCCACCCCGGCCGACGATCGAATCGCGCTCTCCAGGCTGGCCGAGAGCACCGAGCTCGCCACGGCGGCGATCGCGGCCTATCTGAATGGCAGCAAGCTTCCCGAAGCCGATCGCAAGACCGTCGCCGAGCTCGCCTCCAGGCTCGGAGAGGAGCACAAATGGCTGACTCCCCGAGAGCTGGAGGATGCCAAGGTCAGCCACAAGGGGCAGACCACTGCCTTCATGGAATGGGTGGCCAGTCTGGATGAGCAGAAACAGAAGTTCGACGCGAATCCCGGGTCGGCCGAGCGGCTCACGGAAACCGAGCGCCGGGCCATCGATGCGGGCCGGCGGCTGATGACCTACAAGGCTTACAGCGGCGACGAGATACGTTCCGCCGGGATCGTCCGTGTCATGCCCCGGCCGTTCAGCTTCAAGGCACTGGGTTATGTGACCCAGGTGATCAAGAACGCACGCGAGAGCAAGAGCCTGCGCGACCTGGCTCCGATCGAGCTCGACACGCTCAAGGCACTCGATACTTACTGGAACGACATCCCTCGCGACCAGCGCGTCGAACCGGGTGAGAAGGCGCAGTTGGATGAGAGATTCTCGGCGTGGTTGCGCGACAGCTCGGTCTGGGTGCCCCTGAAGGTCCTGCTCAAGGCGAAGCCCGAACACCTGGTGGCGGCCGGTTATCCTGAAGCCGAGGTCAACGCGTTCTTGGCGGCCTATCGCGAGCTCGAGCAGGCCGAGGACCATTACCCAGGGCAGATTCCCCAGGCCGCGGCCGATGCGATGCTCGCCAGCTCGCGCACGCTCGGCGAGGGCGTGAACCCCACCAAGTATCCCACCCCTGCGATGATCGAGCGGGAGACGCACTTCAATGCGATGAACCCGTTCTGGCAGGCGCCGATCGCCTATGGCACTGCGCTTGTCCTCTTGGCGGTGAGCCTCGGTTTCACGGCGGGACGAAGATCCTTCACCGGCCTGATCGGCCAGGGATTTTACCCGATCGGGATGGTGGCTCTCGCCATCGGTATCGCGCTGGAAATTTACGGTTTCGCCCTCAGAGTCCAGATCTCGGGGTGGGCGCCAGTGACCAACATGTACGAGACCGTCATCTGGGTGGCCCTGGTGGCCGCAGTTCTCTCGTTCATCTTTGAGTTGATCTTCCGCAGGACGTACTCAGCCCTGGCCGGGTCGGCCGTGGCGCTCCTGGGCACGATCACGGCGGTCAACGTTCCCCTGCTGGACCCGAGTATCAAGAGCTTGCAGCCAGTCTTGCGAAGTAATTTCTGGCTGACGATTCATGTGCTGACCGAGGTTTCGAGTTACGCCGCCTTCGGCGTGGCCTGGGCGCTGGGCCTGATCGCAATGGTCTATTACCTGACGGCGACCTACCGCCGCTCCCCGCGCCTCGCCGAGCTGGCCCTCCCCTTGGTTCCCGGGATCCCTCTGCTGGCGGCCGGTGGTTTTGGTGTCGCCGCTTCCTACGGTGCGTTCGGCACGCAGTGGGCCGCCGGCGACCTGCTCTTCTACATTTTCGCGATCATGGGAGGGATTGGAGGAATGATCTCGCTGGGCGCCATTCTGGCCTTGGTGGGTGAGCTGGTGAACCGGCTCAGGTTCCGCGAAACTGTCGAGGAGGAAGACGCTCTTGCGCGTGAGGTCGAGTTTTCCGCCGAGCCCGGCGCGCCCGGCTTCAGCGCGGCCTCGTCTGCCGCTCTCGAACAACGAGACGCCCCGGCCGCGATTCGCGCCCGGGCGGTCGCCACACCCGCCAAGCTTGATGCACGCGGTCGCGCCATGCAGGAAACCGCTCTGACGATCAAGCCCTTGTCGAACTTCATCTATCGCGCCATGCAGGTGGGCGTGCTGCTGATCGCGGCCGGCACGATCCTGGGCGGCGTTTGGGCCGACTATTCCTGGGGCCGGTTCTGGGGCTGGGACCCGAAGGAGGTCTGGGCCTTGATCACCCTCCTGGTCTATCTCGTCCCGCTCCACGGCCGATTTGCAGGCTGGGTGAACACGTTCGGACTGGCCGTGGCGTCGGTCGTCTGCTTCCTGTCGGTGGTGATGGCCTGGTACGGCGTCAACTTCGTGCTCGGTGTGGGGCTGCACAGCTACGGCTTTACCGAGGGTGGATCTCAAGGCTTGATGAGCATGATCATCGCCGGTGTGCTGGCGATCCCCTTCGCGGCGTACTGGCGGAGACACCTTGGCTATCGCCAGGTCGAGAATTGAATCCCGCCCCGAGGGGGCAATCCCATGTGAGCCCAGGCGGGGGGGCTCCCCACCCTCCGGGCGTGGGCCCGGCTTGCGGGGTCGGCCCTGGGGGGCTTTGATGCCCGAGATGAGTGATCGAACAGCGAGCCGGCTGGAGCCGGTGACGGCCTGGACCATCGTAACCGAGGCTCCGCTCAAGGGTCTGGCCTTCGCGCGCGAGGCCGGCCGGATCCTCGCCTGGGATGAGGGGAACCAGCTCTACCTGCTGAACGCACGAGGGGAGTCGCTGTCGTTTTCCCGGGGTCCCCAAAGGATCGTGGCAGGGGCGATCAGTGATGAAGGATCGCTGATCGCACTGCTCGGGGAAGGCGATGATGCCGGCCTGCTGCTGCTCAATGCCGATTTCGATGTGGGCGTCGAGCGGCCCGCTCCCGGCGAGTCGTCGTTCCTGACGATTGATCCTCACGGCCGCTATGTCGCGATCGGCAGCCGGCTGGGTGCCGTGAGCTTTCTCAACCGCTTCGGCCAGGCGGCCGGGCGACTGGAGACCATCCAGCCGGTGGCGCACCTTTGCTTCCTGGCGGACCGTCCTTTCCTGGTGGGAGCCGCGGCGTTCGGCATGCTGGTCGGGGTCGAAGTGCTGGCCTCGCGGACTTCGGGCCGGCTGGATCCTGAGATCGTCTGGCAGGACCGCTTGATGTCGAACGTCGGGCGGCTGGCCGTCAACGGCGATGGAGCGATGATTCTGGCCAGTTGCTTCACGCACGGGATTCAGCGGTTTGACCTCAAAGGACGCAACGAAGGCTCGTACCACCTGGGGGGAACTGTGTTCCATGCGGTTCCCGACTTTCCTGGCCGAACCATCGTGGCGGCGACGCTGGAGGGAGAGCTGGCGATCATGAACTCGGCGGGCAATGTCCGCTGGCGAACACAACTTTCCCGGCCGGCGATCGCGCTTGACATCGACCCGCTGGGACGCTATCTCATTTACGGTCATTGCACGGGCGAGATTGTCCGCCTCGACCTGTTCGGTCCCGGACCAGCGACGGGGCTAGCGGAGACCGCCGGGGCGGAGCGGGTGGCGAGCGTTCGCAGCGCGGGCGCGGCGCAGCGAAGTGCAACCGGCTCGGTGCGGCGTCCCGACTGGATGGTTCCCGCCGTCCAATCCGATGAGCAAGCCGAGACAGCAGTGCTGGCAGTCACCGAGGATCCCGCATGCGTGGCGTCGTTCACCAGCCCGTCTCGCCTCGAACTCTACACGGTCACCGGGCAAAAGCTTGGTCAGGGACCCCAGATGGGAGGCGTCGGCCGGATCTTGCGAACCGCGCCGGGCTGGCTCGCGGCGGCAACCGACCGCCAGATCGTCCTCTACGATTTGCGTCGCAACATGCAGCGGAAGCTGGATTTGAGCCTTGTCGAGCTTACCCATCTGGCCATCCGGCCGGACACGTTCGGCCTGATTCTCGTGCAGGAGCGGGACCGGATTGGACGGGTTACACCCTCGGCCCGTTGGGTCTGGAAACGCGAGTTACGCAGTCCCGTCGAGGATCTGGCGATCGGCCCGGAGGGTTTTGCGGCGGCGACGACTAACGAGGGCCAGCTCATGGTCTTCGACCCCGCCGGTGAGCCGACGGTCGGTTCCATGTTCGATCCGACCGATCCCCCGCTGCTCATCGAAGCTCCCGAAGGGTCGCCCCCCGGAATCGCTTGGCTCGCTCTATGTCGCCGGATGCAGCAGCTCAGTGGACACGATTTGCGTGGCAAGGTGGTCTGGAGCCGCCAGCTCCCGTGGGAAGGATGGTCCATGGTCAGGTTGAGCCGGTTCGCAATCGTCTCCTCGGCGGATGGCCGTGTCCTGGCCTTTGACGGTTCCGGGAAGACGCGGTTTGAAGGGACTGCGAGCGGCAGCTCCAACGATGTTTTCAGCATCGACGAGCATGGCGAACCACTACGGATCAGCCGGCGAAGTGTGCACCTCATCTGCACGGCGCCGGATGGCCGTGTCCGGTGGCGAACTGTGGGCGACGAGGTCCTGGGTCCATTTGCCGCCGGCCCTGCCGGCATCGCGATCTTGATCGGTCGCTCGATGGCCTGGTTCAAGACCAGCGAGATCGCCTCATCTTCGAGCGATGAGTTGAATTGAAATTGCAGTTCGATGACCTGTGCAACATTTGCCCACCTGAAGAGACTTATTCCGTGAACAGGCGATGTGTCGGAGTTCACCAGGGAGGTGGTAATGATTCTATATTGGAGTTAGAGAGATCACTAGAAACGGCGGCTGATGGTGCAAAGTGTACCTCGTCTGCAACATCCTGTGTTGACAATCGCGCAGTGCGTAGAAAGTGCTTGCAAGATCTCAGTTCCTGAGTTAGGCTGAACGAACCAGTTAATCGTGAAAAATCCTCCACACAACGAACACCCTGGGTCAAAATCGAATAAAAAGAATTAAGGCATGCTACTTGAACTGCTAAGGAGTCGCGCGGATCGAGAAATCGAGTGCCATCCTCGAACTTTCAAGGACTGAAGCCGGTTTCTTGCCGGGAGGTCTCGATGCTTTCCAGTATGTCAGGACAATTCCTTGAGACATTTCCCGAAGCTCAGATGAGCTTGCAGCGTTTTGGTCGGGAAGAGGCCCAACGTTTCAAGTGGATTCAGAGCGAGAAGGAAGGGAGGGACCTGGGAGACCAAGCGATCAAGCTGTGGGTTCTCCAGCACTGGAACGGGTTCCTCCGCCAGCGATGGCTCGAGCATCTTCAAGGGAAGACGTGCTGGATCGAGCTTCAGAAAGAAGACTTCGGGTTGCTCCAGAGGCGATTTCGCACTTCGCCGCTGATCAACCCGATCCTCGACCGCTTGAAAGTTCTCAAAGAGAATCTGGACATCATCCTCTGGGCGCAGGATTTCTTTTCCCTGAGCGAGATGCAGGACGTATTGGATATCCTGGAGGAGCTGGATGTGAACAGTTGCCGGATCCGGTGCGAGTTCGATCCCAGGAAAGAGCTGGCCGGCGGCTCGAAGCAATTGGCTGAGCTACTCAGAGAGTCAGGCTTTCCAGAAGCGTCACCAAGGTCCTGACAAAACAGCCGGTTCCGCCCACGTCTCGAGTCGCGTTATCAGATTCGCTCCAGCTCGGGCCGGCGATGTCGAGGTGGATCCAAGATTTGCCATCGACGAATTGTTCGAGGAACTTCGCGGCCGTGATGGCCCCACCCCACTTTCCCCCCACATTTTTCAGATCAGCCACATTGCTTTTGAGCAGCTCTTTGTAGTCGTCATCGAGCGGCAGCCGCCAGGCTCGTTCGCCGGTCAATCGGCAGGCGGCAAGCAAGCTCCGGCTGAAATCCTCGTCGTTGGAGAAGAGTCCGGCGACCTTTGGCCCCAGCGCAACCATGCAAGCTCCCGTCAGTGTGGCCAAGTCCAGAATTCGCGCGGGGCGGTTCTCGGCGGCGAAGCTGAGGGCGTCAGCCAGGATCAGGCGTCCTTCGGCGTCGGTATTCAGAACCTCCACGGTCTTGCCATTTCGCATGGTCAGCACATCGCCCAGTTTCATGGCCTTGCCGCCGGTCATGTTCTCGGTCAGCGCGAGATAGCCTGTGACATTGATAGGCATGTTGAGCCGTGCAATCGCCTGCATGGTCGCTACCACGACAGCGGCCCCGGTCATGTCGCTTTTCATGTCTTCCATGGAGGCGCTGGGCTTGAGGCTCAGACCCCCGGAATCGAAGGTGACTCCCTTTCCAACCAGCGCGAACGAGGGCGTCTCGCCGCCACGGTGATAATCGAGGATCACGAAGGACGGAGGGTTTTCAGAACCCGCGGCCACGCCGAGCAGGCCGCCGAACCGCTCCTGGCGGATCCGGGTCTCATCCCAGATCTGGACGGCAATCCCCGCGTCCGAGGCCACGGTACGGATCTGCTCGGCCAGCCGGCTCGGGCACTTCTCTGATGGGGGAGTGTTGGCCAGGTCGCGGGCGAGGTTGATCGCTTGGCCCACGATCTCGCCCCGGCGCACCTGCTCCTCGATCTGGTGTGCTGGGTCTTCGGTCGCACCGGGGCCGACGATGATGTTCAGGGTCTCGAAGGGATGCCGGTTGGGCTCGGTCTTGCGCAATCCAGGTCCACGGGTGCCGGCGACCACCCCCGCGACCAGAGCCGAGATCCAACCGGCGACGGAGCGATCGACGGCATCGGGGAGTGCCAGCCCAACGCTCTCAAGGGGCTTCCCCGCAAGGCGCTTGGCCAGGGCGAAACCCGCTGCGTGGGCCGTGCCCGCATCGAACTTGCTGGTCGGGCCGAGGCCCACGATCAGCACCGAACCCGCGGCGAATCCGGCCGGTCCATGAACGGCAGTCAATTCGCCCGCTGAGCCAGTGATCTCTTTTTGGACGATCAGCCGGCTCAGCAAACCTCCCAGTGCGGTGTCGCGTACCTCCACGGCCAGCTCGCCTTCCTCTTCCGGGAGCAACAATACGAGCCAGGGTGACTGAATGTCTGCCAGGGGTTGGCGGAGTATTTGGATGATCATGGCTGACGTAGCCGCAAGCTCGGAGGTCTCAGTTCGAGGGAACCAATCTTGGCCGCAAGGGAGATCCATGATGGCAGCCAGACAACGCCGCGCCAAGCCGACTTGTCCATTCCGGCACTCGACGTTACAATCCCGCCGCTCGCTGATCCAGTGCTTCGAGTCGGTGAGCTGGGAGAGCTAAGGATGGTCAAGTCGCTCGTGTTGGATCGTCGGCTGGCGGCCTGCCTGGCGATCGCCGGGGCTGCGCTGTGCACGGGTTGCGTGGAACGCCGCTACACCTTGCGTACCGAACCTCCTGGGGCGCTTGCCATCGTCAACGGTGAAGAGGTCGGCCAGACGCCGGTTTCGCGCTCTTTCTACTACTACGGCGACCGAGAAATCACCTTCATTCTCGATGGTTACGAGACCAAGACGCTGATCCAGCCAATCAAGGCACCATGGTGGGATAACCTTTTCTTCGAGTTCTTCACGGAGAACCTCGTACCCTTCAACCTCCGCGACGAGCGCGAGTTCAAGTATCAGCTCACACCGGCGTCGACGCCGCGGGCCGGCGATCTTCGCGACCGCGCCGAGCAGCTTCGAAGTGAGGCTCAAACCCTGCCCAAACCGCGCCGGGGCGGCTTCCTGGGTTGGCTGGGGTTCATCGACTGAGAGGGACCCTCCGTTGCGTATTGACAAACTGCCCGGATGAGGCTCACAGGCGAGGCCCAAGTTCCGCCCGGGGAAAAAAGCCGATGATGTGGAGCAGACCCAGCCGATGAGTCGATGAAGAAGAACTGGATCTGCGGTCCAATTCCCCAGGGTGAAAGAGTCTTGCAGTCCGAACCCGGCCGGATGGAACCGGCCCGAAAAACGGACCCATCGCGGTCGGGGCCCAATGGTGACCTCGGTTCGCCATCCTCACGGACGCGGAGGTGAACTTGCATGAAGATTCAGGCGGCCGCGATTCAGATGCCTTGCGTCATTCTCGACCTTCCGACCAACCTCCAGCGCGCCGATGAATTGATCCGGACCGCGCGCGACGCTGGGTCGGAGCTGGTGATCCTGCCCGAGCTGTTCAACACCGGCTATAGCCTCTGCCCGGACTTCGGGCCATGTAGTGAGACGGCGGAAGGCCCGACACTGTCCTACCTGCGGCAACGAAGCAGGCGGTGGAAAATGGCGATCGCCGCAGGCTTCGTCGAGCGCGCGGGAAGGCATCTCTTCGACTCCCTGGCATTCTGCACACCCGATGGTGAGATGCAGATCTATCGCAAGCGCAACCTGGTTTTCTGGGAACGATTTCGGTTCCACCCCGGACGCACGCCCCTGGTGGTGTCCACACCTTTCGGGCGCGTCGGCCTTGGGGTCTGCGCCGATATGATTTACCGCCGGGTCTGGGACGATTACCGCGGACGGATCGATCTGGCGGTGGTCGCGGCGGCTTGGCCCGACTTTGCCAATCGCGATACCGGTCGACGCCACTGGCTGCTCGGACATATCGGTCCTCTCTCTACCGCCATTCCGGAAAAGGTCGCGCTCGATCTCGGAATCCCGGTGATCTTCGCCAATCAATGTGGCGAGACCCAGACCACCATTCCGGTCCTCCGAACGACGATCTCGGACAGGTTCGCCGGCCAGAGCAGCATCTGCGATGGCCGCCACGGTATCCCCGTCCGCGCCGACCGCGAACTCTCGGTTCTGGTCGCACCCATCACCCTCCATTCGAAGCGAGGTTTGAAATCGTGGAGTTCTATGTCCCCCTTGGCGTCCGCGGGTTCCTGCTGCGGCTCGGAACCTTCGTGATCGGTATTTTCGGTGGGGTGGTCTACCGGCAGGCTGCCCGCCGCCGTGAACTCATCCCATCCAATCCTTCCTTGTCCGTCGCCCTGGCCGAGGTCCTCGCGACCGAGTGACCGTGCTCGATCACGGCCGCGTCCCGGTTCCGCTTACGCAGTCAAGCGGTTTTTTCAAGAAACGATCTCCTGCGTTAACGTGGGGGGTCGAATAGACCTGGCAGCGTCAGCCTGCTCTACGAGGCCGGGCGGGAGCACTTCGGCGGTACGCGGTTTCCCGTCTCCCCGGCCGGTTTGACGAGGTCACGTCATGTGCGGTATTGCAGGCGCTGTGGACCTGAGAGGGAGCCGGGAATTCTCCGCGCGACGACTCCTGGCCATGACGGCGGCGATCGCGCATCGGGGCCCGGATGACGAGCAGGTCCACATCGAGCCAGGCGTGGCCCTGGGGGCCCGGCGGCTGTCGATCATCGACCTGGCAGGGGGCCGTCAACCGCTCGCCAATGAGGATGGATCGATCTGGGTTGCCTTCAACGGCGAGCTGTTCGAGTATCCCGAGCTGCGGCAGGATCTGCTGGCGCGGGGGCATCGGCTGGCGACCCGCTGCGACACCGAGGCGTGGGTCCACCTTTACGAGGACTTACGTGAAGGGATGTTCGCCCGGGCGCGTGGACAGTTTGCCGTCTCGCTTTGGGACCGCACCAGCCGGACCCTGATCCTGGGTCGGGACCGTGTGGGCATCTGCCCGCTCCATTACACCGAGGTTGACGGCTGGCTGCTCTGGGGCTCGGAGATCAAAGCCCTGCTGGCCTCGGCAATGGTCCGTGCGAAGCCGGACGTTCGCGGCATCGATCACCTGTTCACATTCTTCTGCGCGGGGACGACTCGTACCTTCTTCGAGGGTATCCATTCGTTGCCGCCGGGGCATTTCTTGAAGGTCCGGGACGGGCGGGTCACCAAGCACAAGTACTGGGATCTCGACTTTCCGGACGCCGGTCAGGAGCGCCGGCTCGCGGACCCCGCGCCCCTGGTCGATGAGCTGCGGGCCCTTTTGCAGCAGGCCGTCGAGCGGCGGCTGCGCAGCGATGTACCGGTCGTCACCTACATCAGCGGCGGGCTCGACTCCACGGTCGTCCTCGGCCTCTGCGGCCGCCACCGGGGCGAGCCGATTCCGGCGTTCACCATCGGTTTTGAGGGTGCCGGGCCCGACGAGCGGGTCCACTCGACCGAGGCCGCCTCGGTCATGGGATCGCCCCTGACCACGGTCGTCATGGACAAGTCGAAGATCGGTGCGACCTTTCCCGAGCTAGTCCGCGCCGCCGAGGGCCCCGTCCTGGATACCTCGTGCGCGGCGCTGCTGCGTCTGGCACAGGCCGTGCATCAGCAGGGCTACAAGGTCGCCCTCACCGGTGAGGGGGCCGACGAGGCCCTGGCGGGCTACGTTTGGTACAAGACTCAGAAGTTCCGGGACGGAGTTTATCGCACCGTGGGCCGGTCCGCTCCGCGTCTGCTGCGAAACCTGGTCGCGCGCTCGGTTGCCGGCCGCCGCATGGTCATCCCCCCCGAGCAAGCCATCGGCGGGGTTCGCCCGGCGCAGCAAGATCTGTACGAGATGATCTCGCAGTCCAAGCCGGTTCTCTACTCCGAGGTGATGTGGCAGCAGCTCGGCGATCACAGCCCGTATTCGGATCTTGACATCACGACCGACCGGATGAGCCGCTGGCACCCGCTGAACCAGTCGCTTTACGTCGGCTACAAGGTCATGCTGGCCGGCCTGCTGATGATCTCCAAGGGCGACCGCATCGCCATGAACGCATCGGTCGAGACCCGCTATCCTTATCTCGACGACGACGTGATCGCCTTCTGCGCGGGCATTGCTCCGGAATACAAGCTCCACGGCATGACCGAGAAATGGATCCTCCGCCAGGCGGCCAAGAAGATCCTGCCCAAGCAGATCGCCAACCGCCCCAAGACGATGTTTCGCGCCAGCCTGGCGCAGACCTTCCTCGGCCCGCAGCGTCCTGCGTGGGTCGATCAGCTCCTCAGCCCCGAATCGCTCCGCGCAACCGGCTATTTCGATGTGGCTTCGGTGCTCAAGCAGCGGTCGCTCCAGACGGTTCTCCCCCGCCTCACCCCGGCCCGGTTCATCTTCGACGTCGCGCTCACCTGCGTGGCCTCGACCCAGCTCTGGCACCACATCTACTGCGGCGGCGGACTCTGCGATCTGCCGACGTGGGAACCACCTGTCGTCGAGACCACGGCGGTCGGCGACGCGATGAAAAGTGGAGCGTAGGAGCCGTGGCGGCTGAGCTCCATGGACCCGTCGCCGGCACCGAAATGAAGGCTCGTGAAAACTCGACCTCTCGAGTTAGCTTTCCTTGCTCGCCCTCCAGCGATCGGCCACCGCGAGCAGCCTGGCCAGGGGAAGGTCGAAGCCCGGGAGTAAAGGCGTTTGATAGGTTCCGTCGTGTGGGATCTCCACGTCCGGGCGGTCGCTGCGGCACGCGGTCAGTGTTCGGGCGAAGCGGTCGATGATCCAGTATTCGCGGACGCCTGCCGCAAGGTACTCGGCGCGTTTCTCGTGGTAATCGCGCAGGCGGTTCCTTTTGCCTTCGGAGACGAACTCGACGACGATCGTCGGAAGATCCTTGCGCGGGTTCGGAGCACGTCCAAGCCCGGCCCAGATGACTCGATCGGCCCGGCGGCTGCTGTCGTGCGTGGAAACATGCTGTTCCGAGAGCGTATCGTCGAGTGCGGAGCCTTGGGGATGCTGCATTCGGTAGAGGTGGAGCAGCACACCAAGCTCTTCATTGGGCCCACGCTCTTCTTCGAGGGGCGGCGGTGTCACGACCAGCACTCCATGGATCAGCTCGTAACGGAAGTCCTCATCGACCTCGTCCGCATCGTGGAACTCGCCGGGGGTCATGAGAGTGCCGGCCAGATCGGGTCCGAGTACCAGCCTTGTCGTTTCGGGCTGCTCGATCTCAACAACGCCCATGAGCTGGCTCACTTCGGTTAGAGAAGTCTTGCGTTCGGAAGCCAGAACCTCATCTTCCTCTGGCCAGCGATCGCTCCTGCAATGCTCATTCATCAGATTCTACCCGCTGCGCCCGTTCGGATTAAGGCTGTCGTCCGAACGTTGTAGCCGGTAAGTGTTTGATCACGTTCAGATGCCGGGGTAGGGAAAAGGGGACAGTAGGGAAGAGGGGACATCACTAATATCGGCCGGTATGGCTGGGCAGGCACTTGCGAGATGTGGGTTCTTTCCGCCGTTGCCTGAAAAGCATTTATGTCCGCCAGGACATGATTCGATCATCACTTCGTGAGATGGGTTCTGAGCTCCGGGCCGGGGTTCGCAGGGAGGGGAAGAAGGACCCGGTCGTGGCGCCGGGTCCCTCGCCTCTCGAGGCTCGTTCAGTTGGCCTTGGGGTTGAGGCTCGCCGATCCGGGCAACGGGGGTAGCAAGGCCGTGGCCTCATGAGCGGAGGGAACGAACTTGCTCGCCGTCTGGCGGACCTGCTCCGAGCTGTCGAAGCGAGCCATCTCGGCAAGCCGGCGCTTGACCGCGACGGTCTGTGAGGTCTGGGCGGCCAGGGCCTGCACGGCCATGATCCTGACCGCCTCGTCCGTGTCGTGCGAGAGCTGGAGCAGCCAGACGACCGGATCGATGTCGGTCCGGTCCTTGATCAGGCTGATCACCGAACATCGCTGCGCGGGTTTGGGACTGACGAGCAGACCGCCCAGGCTGATCAGCTCCTGGTTCACGCCGCGTGCCTTGAGTACGGCCGTCGCGGTTTCGCGGATGCTGGAATCCGAGTCATGAAGGCGTCGCAGAAGCATATCTTCAGTCAGCAGGTAGGGGCGCTGGGCAAACGAGACGAGGGTCTGGCGGCGGACGTCGACACTGTCGTTGTCCTCAATATAGGCAACCGCGGGCGCGGCCGCCGAATCGATAGGCAGGGACCCCAGGCAGAAGATCGCGCCTATGCGAGTGCGGATATCGGTGCTCGCCAGGCAGCGCACGACCGGACGGTGCAATCCTTCTTTCCAGTTGCCCAGCGAGTTTTCCTCGGCTTCGATGAGCGAGCGGCCGGGCATCCAGACCCACAACCGGCTGACCTGCTCGAGTGCGATGTACCGGACGCTGCTGTCGGCGTCGGCCAGGCAAGCCGAGAGGATGTCATGCACGGGCTGGAGTGCTTCGATCCACCGGGCGGGTGCGTTCTCGACCGAGAACTTGTCGAGGATGCCACAGGCGACCGTTGCCGTCGTGGCACGCGCCGGGGGACTGAACTTGAAGAAGCCGGTGCGCAGGGCGGAGAGGGATTCCAGCCACTGCGACGCCTCGTCATCGCTGAGGGCTTTTCGCGTCTCATTGGCCTTCGGCGTGAGGCGCTCGTGAAAGACAGCCAGCGCACGGGGATCACTGTCACGCAACCCCTGGTTCAGCACCGCCAAGCTGCTGGCCTGGCCCAGTGAGACCGCACTGCCGCCCTGGGTCGTCACGGCCCCGTGCGGCCTCGAGAAGAACCCGAAGATCACTGCGGCGGCCAGCACGGAACCGCCCAGTACGCCCGCGATCCAAAGCCTCGCCCGACGTCGCTCTGGCATGGTTGCCTCCCTGCGAAGACCGGAACCTCGTCCTAGTGCTCACGCCCGTTCCGCTGATCGGAACCTCGACAATGATCCTCCTGGGCGCTCTGCTGCGACTCGCCGGCCCAGAAGAAATGCAACGATGCGGTTCTGTCGCCCGCGACGGATCGGGAATCGACCCCTCGGTCCGCCACCACACAAGCGCATCCACCTCAACGGGGCGCGATCTTAGTGACAAACCGGATTCCGGCAAGATCACTCTGAAAATCGTTGAAGTTTTTCGAGCGCCCTGCCGAACGTCCAGAGCGTCCCGGCTCGCCTGAAACCTTGAATAATGCGCAGACTCCTTCATTCCATGCCTTTCCTTACAGATCGCCTGAATCCTCTGTTTTTTCCTCGACTGTCGGCTTTGCCTGTCTTGTTCAGAAGAGGGTCAGGAAACACGGTCGATCGGCCGATTCTAGAATCGTGAGATCGAGGAGCACGCGGCCTCGGGGAATGGAGTCCTTGCAAGGTCGTGCGGCAGCCGTGGCGACGGAGAGGCTCATGATTGGAACAGGGAACTGCCGGCTGCTCGCGAGGATGGGCGGAAGGATCGGGCTCGGGATCATCGCGGCGGCCGTCCTGACGGTACCGGGTCCGCAGTCATGGGCCGGCCTGACCCGGCGAATCGATCCGGCGCAAGTGCTTCCTCTCGAACAGTTGCCGGCCGAGTTCCGCGAAAGCGTCGCCGAGGTGATCCGCGATCACACCTTCCATCGTCAGGGAGAGCCGGATTCGTTTCCCTGCAATGCCGGGCTCTATCTCAGCCTGGTCAACGAGCCCGTCCTGACGCTGGCTCTCTGGAAGGACCTGGCCGAGTCGCCCGTGCAGCTCAGGAGGCTGGGAGCCAACCGTTACCAGGGGGAGGACGGCGCGGGAACGACGGCCACTTGGGACTTCGTGCTTCGCACCCCACGGCTCCATGTCCTGCTGGCCTACCTCAACTACGCCAGTCCTCGCAGCAACGCCCGCATCGACGCTCGGATCGTGCTCATCCTGCACACGGGATATATCCGCGAGGTCAAGCGCGAGACCTACATCCAGCACGATGTCGAGGCCTTCGTGAAGGTTGACTCAAGGGGCTGGAAGACCCTGGCGCGGACGTTCAGGCCCGTGATCGAACGGCTGCTCGAAGATCAGGTTCGCGAGGCAGGGCAATTTGTCTCGCTCATGAGCAGGTTGGTCGTGATGCACCCGACCTGGGCCACCCAGATTGCTGCCAACCAGGCCCAACTCGATAGCGATGCGCGCACTCGATTTTGTGAGATCGTCGCCCAGAATCGCAAGCCTGGCGCATCGAACGGCCGCCCCGTGGTCGTCGCTAATTCCGGCGCCGACCCTGCCGACACGCGGCGACAGTGAGCGGGCGGTGGCGAGTGGTCAGCCTTGGGGAAAGCAATACTCAGAATTGACGTGGGTCTATTTGCATTGGCCACGCGCGAGCTTACAATGAATGCTCTTGGGCCTGCGCGAGTCGTCAGCCGGGCAGTCTGGGCTTTCGACCACAACACAATCTGGGCCTCGCGCGATCAGCCTTGTCGGTCTGTGCAAGAACTTGTGCCGCGAGGGCAGATCCTTTGGACAATGCAGCCTACTTTCAGAAGCTGATTGGGACGGTCACGCGGATCGCGCGGCATTCCTTTTATCCCGGCAAGGAAGAGGCGGTCGAGCTTTGCCTTGAGGAAATCGAGGAACTGCGGGATTCCGGCCGCATCGATGCCGAACAATTGGCGAGGCTGCGGGAATTGCTGCTGGGCGAGGAGACGTTCTGCATGCTCGAGGGGGCGATCCGGGAGCGCGAGCGCCCTGAGCGAATCCCGAGCCAGGACCGGATCGCCCTTGTCTGCCAGGGGACCGGCAGCCATGCGGCCTTCACTGCGGGCGTCCTTCAGGGATTGCTGGAGCAAGCGGGCGGCGATGGCCAGATCGCAGCCCTCGCCGGCACGTCATTCGGCGCTCTCTGCGCGCTGCTGGCCTGGGACGGCTTGCTCCGGGGCGGGCCACGGCAGGCGGTCGATCAGCTCGAAGAGTTCTGGCGCGACTATGGGGCCGCCTCGCTGGTCGACGCTCTTCTCAATTACTCGGCCCAGATGGTGCTTCACCTCCGCGCGATGGTACCGCTACCGGTTCTCGACCTCCACGATGTCACCGCGCTGGGCCCGGACCAGCTCCGCAGATTGCTCGAACGCCGGGTGGATTTCGCCGTGGCTCGTTCGCTAGCCGCACGGCCGGGGGCACCGGGACTGGTGGTCGGCATCGCCGACGCCCACGGGATCCTCGGGGTCTGCCGCGGCCCGGAGGTGAGCGCCGAGATAATGCAGGCGGCAACCGGAATTCTGCTGCCGGGTCCGGAGGCCATTCTCGAGACTCACCCCCGCGCTGAGGGCCGATGCCTTCCAGGCTCGCCAATCCGCGAGGTGGCCGGCTTCAAGCCCAGCGAGATCTGGTTGATCCAGGTCAATAATGTCGGTCGCCAGAGGTCGTCGGCCCCCGCGGGACTTTCCCCGGACATGATCGAGCTGGCCAGCCAACAAGTGCTCGAGCAAGAACTCCGGTTCATCGAAACGATCAACACGCTCTTGAAACGAGGAACCCTGATTGACGGCGACTATCGTCCCATCGAAGTGCACCGCATCGTCATGGAACATTCCTTCGACGATGCTTCGAAGCTCGATCGTGGCTCCGGTTTCATCAGTGGGTTGATGTCTTATGGCCGGGAGCGGGCGGCGCAATTCTTGGAGAAGCGAGCAGAGCGGCTCTCGAGTCGGTCGGGCGTGCACCTGAGTCGATGAATCCGACCGGCCGTCCAGACGCTCGCCGCCGAGTCGAGGTCATGCGAGGACGTTTCGCTTGACAGCCCTGCGACGCTGAAAACCAAGCACACGTTTGTTCAGCCCATGATGGACCACTCGTGGATCTCGTACTCCCCCGGCAGTTTGACGTAGTCCTCGGACTCGAGGGCCTCTTGGATCTTGGGCATCACCTCTTGCTGCCAGCCCGGAAGCAGGTCCCAATCGTCCGGGTCCTCGGCAGCCCGTCGTTCCTCTGCCGTGGCAGTTACCATCTCGCCAGTCACTCGATTGAGATAGACGACTTCGCTCAGCTTGACCGGAATCGGCATGACACTCACCTCCCACGGGACTCTCCCATTCTGGTGAGAATAACAACGAGACGCAACGAATCGAAGTCCCTTGCGACAAAGGAAATCGCTACGGATCATACTCCTTCGGCTGCCGGCTGAGCTTCGATTACCGGGTGCGGCCTGGGCCTGGGTTCCACGGTGAAGCGAATCCCCAGGCGGTGGGCCAGGTTCACGACCATGTCCAGCAGGGCGTAGAAGACCGGCGTGACCAAAAGCGCCAGAAGCAGTGAGAGCATCTGGCCGCCGATGATCACCTTGGCCATGCTGGCGCGGGCGCCTGAGCCGGGACCGCGGCCGAAGGCAATCGGCACCATGGCTGCCACCAGCATCACCGTCGTCATGAGGATCGGCCGCAGCCGAGTGTGGTTGGCTTCGAGAATCGCATCGAAGCGCGACAGCCCCTTGGCACGGAGCTGGTTGGTGGCGTCAACCTGGAGGATGCCGTTCTTCTTGACGATTCCAACCAGCATGAACAGGCCGAACATCGCATACAAATCCATCGGCGTGCGCCACAAGATCAGCGACAGCATACCGAAGGGAATGGTGACCGGCAGGGCCATGAGGATGGCGATCGGCTGCATCCAGCTCTCGAACTGGGCGGCCAGAATCAGGTACATGAAGGTGATCGAGAGCGTGAAGGCGATCAGGAAGTAGTAGCCGGTCTCGCCCAGCGTCTTGGCCTGGCCGGTGAAGACGTAGCTGTACTGGGGAGGCAGGTTCATCCCTTGCAGAGCCTTCTCCGCGCGGGAAACCGCCTCGCCCAGCGGGATGCCTTCGGGGTTGCCCAGCACGGTGACGACGCGCTCGCGGCCCAGCCGTTCGATCTCGCTGGGCCCGCGCTCGTCAACCAGCCTGGCCAGACTGGCGAGCTTGACCAGACCGACGGTCGGCGAGGGCAAGGTAAGCTGGTACAGATCCTGGGCTGTTCCGCGATCGCGCGCCTCGGCGCGGAGCCAGACATCGTACTGCTGGTCGCCATCGCGGAACTTCGAGATCGGCAGCCCACCGACCAGCACGCGCAAAGTATCGGCGACGGTTCCCACCGGCACTCCCAGGTCGCTGGCCGCCTCGCGGTCGACAAGCACTTGAACCTCGGGCTTGCGCAAGGAAAGGGTCGTGTCGAGGTCGAGAATCCCTTGCTGCTTCTTCAGCTCGGCGGTCAACCGGCCGGCATATTCGGCGAGCTTGTTCAGGTCGGGCCCGGCGAGGTTGACCTGAAACGTCTGGGAGCGCCTGCCGCCCTGGAACGCGGAGACATCGTTGACACTCACCCGCAAATCGGGGTAATCCACAATCATCTCGCGCGCTTGCTGCTGGACGGCGAACTGCGTGTAGTCGCGCTCCTCCAGCTCGGTCATCCGCACGTAAATGGTGGCCCGGGTGACGTCGCCCTCGCCCTTGACGGTGCGTCCGCCTTCCGTCTGGCCGATGGTGGTGAAGACGTGCTGGGTTCCTTTCAACTTCCAGATTCTGTCTTCCAGCTCGCTCGTCAGCCTGGAGCTCCGGTCGAGGCTGTAGCCCTCGGGCGTCGTGATCGAGATTTCATACTCGCTCTGGTCGTCGCGCGGAATGAGCGACATGCCCATGACCTTGCCGATCGGCACGGTGCTGCCGATGACCGCGATGGTCAGCATGACGACCAGGAACCTGAAACGCAGAGCGCCTCGCAGGACCCAGCCGTAGCTGGCGTCGAGGAGACGGTAGATGAACCCCGACTTCGATCGCGGCTGATGGCCGTGGCCGGATTCGCTCGGTTCCAGCTTGAGGAACCGGCTGCACAGCATGGGCGTCAGGGTGAACGAGACGAACAGGCTCATCGCCACGGCGAAGGCGACCGTCAGCCCGAAGCTGGAGAAGAAGCGGCCGACGATCCCGCCCATGAAGGCGATCGGCAGGAAGATGACGATGAGCGACAGGCTGGTCGCCAGCACGGCCAGCGCGATCTCGCGGGTTCCTTTCCGCGCAGCTTCCATGCCGTCCATGCCGTCTTCTTCCATGTGCCGGAAGATGTTCTCGTGTACGACCACCGCGTCGTCGATCACGATGCCGATGGCCAGGATCAGCCCCAGCATGGTGATGTTGTTGAGCGTGAAGCCCATGTACCTCATGAACATGAAGGTCGGGATGATCGAGGTGGGGATGGCCAGGGTGGCGATCAGGGTCGTCCGCCAGTCGCGGATGAACAAGAGGATCGTGGCCGAGACCAGCACGCCGGCCAGCAGGAGGTGAAACTTCACTTCCTCGATCGATTTCTTGATGAACCGCGACTGGTCGCGGATGATCTCGGTCGCGATGTCCGGCGGCAGCGCGGCCTTGAGCTGGCCGAGCCGGTCCTTGACGTCCTCGACGACCTTGACCGTGTTGACTCCCGATTGTTTCTGCACCACCAGGCTCACTGCGCCATCGCCATCGAGCCGGGCCAGCGTGCGGGGCTCTTCGTTGGAATCGCTCGCGTGGCCGATGTCGCGCACGCGGATGGGATAGCCGTTGCGGTTGGCGATGATCAGGTCGTTGAACTCGCGCTCGGTCCGCAGCCGGCCCAGGGTTCGCAAGACGAGCTCGCGCGGGCCCTGGTCAACGCGGCCTCCGGGGACCTCGATGTTCTGCCGGATTAGGGCCTGGCGAACGTCGTCCACCGACAGGTTGTAACCGGCGAGTCTGTCGGTATCGACCACGACGTTCATGGCGCGGACACGGCCGCCCACCAGGTTGATCGCTCCCACGCCTGGCACGGTTTCGAGCCGCTCCTTGATCTGCTTGCGGGCAATCTCGGTCACCTCGCGAAAGTCGCGCCTGCCGGAAACCGCGATGGTCATCACGGGCATCGACCCGGTGTCGAACTTGTCGACGATCGGTGGTCGCGTGCCCTCGGGCAGGTCCGACAGGATCGAGTTGACCTTGTCGCGAACCTCCTGCATTCCCACGTCGCCGTTCTTGGACAGCAGGAACTGGACGGTGACGATCGACACGCCTTCCTGAGTGATCGAGCGCAGCTCGTCGATGCCCGAGACCGTGTTGATGATGTCCTCGACCGGCTTGCTGACCGTCGTTTCCATCTCCTCGACGCTGGCACCCGGGAGCACCGTCGTGACCGTGCACACCGGAAAATCGACGTTGGGAAAGAGGTCCACCCCGAGCTCGTTGTACGAGACCAGCCCCAGCACCACGGGAATCGCCACCAGCACCCAGGTGAACACAGGCCGGTTAATGCAGAGATCAGAAATTGTCATGGGCATTCCTGGGTTGGGGGAAGTGGCCAGTGGTCAGTTTGTAGGGTGCGTCGAGTCTTCGATGACGCACCGATTCATTCACCGGCCCACAAGTTTGCCATCCGCGATTTGTGATCTGTCACTTGCCATCCGCCATTTGCCACGTGTCTACCGCGTGGCTGATTCCGCGGCCTTGGAACCCGATACGGTGGCGATCGGGGCGGTTTCGGGCTTCGTGTGGTGGTCCGACGGTGGCCCTGGGGTGCGGATCACAACCGGAGTGCCGTTGGCGAGCTGGGTCTGGCCGGTGATGACGACCATCGCCGAGGTGGGGAGGCTCTTGCTCGTGACCTCGACCCAGCCTGGGCCCTCGCTACCGGTGACGATGTCGTTGACCGACCGGGCCTTGCCGTTCTCGACGAAGAACAGCTTGGTGACACCAGCGAAGCGGATGATCGACTCGGTTGGGGCGACGGCTGCCTGGGCTGCCGAGTCGGTGATGATCGTCGCCTTGGCGAAGCCGCCGGCCCTCAGCAGGCGCCTGTCGTTGGGCACCTGGGTCTCGACCTGAAACGTGCGGCTGACCGCATCGACCGAGGGATTGATACGCACGACCTTGCCCAGAAAGAGGAGATCGGGTTGAGACGACACGGTAATTCGCACGGGCTGGCCAACGCGCACCTGTTCGGCGTAGCGTTCCGGCGCGTTCGTCCAGAGCCGCAGCGGGTTCTCGATGATCAGCTCACAGACCGCTTCGCCTTCCCTGACCATCTGCCCTTCGGAGACGGACCGTTTCGTGACCGCATAGACCAGCGCATCGGCCTGGCTGGAGCCCGGCGGAGTCAGAGCCGATTTGGGAACGCGAATGATCATGTCGGCAAGAGTTTGAATGGCCTGGTTTCGCGCCACGCGGTTGGCCACCGCGCTGGCGATCACGTTCCGAGCGGTGGCCCGGGCGTTCTCGTAAGCGGCGGACGCCGAGCGATACTCGTTCTCGTAATCCTCCAGCTCCTGGACCGTGCTGGCCCCTTTCTTGCCTGATCTTTGGCCACAACTTTTTTCAGACGTAAGCTGCATCGCCCTTTGGATTAGCAGCGAAAAAATCCTAACTAGGCTTTATTCGGTATTGCATTGGTTCCACAAGCGACTCGAAGTGAATGTTAAAAACCCTCGGGAAAACCGATGTTTTCAAAATGTTATAGTATTTTCACTTGGTTCAGTCGATAACTCAAACAAATGTACAGTATTATGGAAAATAGCTGTAAGGTTAATTACTGTGAGTACTTCTGTCAATAATGAGATGTGGGTAAAGCTCAG
>JBAUOX010000311.1:0-3229 GCA_049579985.1 Isosphaeraceae bacterium
GCAGCCTCCTCCTCCGGCGTGAAGCTGAGAGGTTCGAGCGAGTCGAACCAGGCGAGCCAGCGTGCGATCGACGCGGGGTCGTCGCCGAGAAGGTCACCCTCCGGATCGGTCACGAGCGATTCCTCGATCGGCTCGACCGCCAGTGCGGTCCCCTCGGGCCAGTCGACCGGTTGCATCGGGACGATCTGGCCGTTTTTCCAGACCGCGTGAATCGTCTTCATCATGATGACTCCGGCCCGCTAGGAGGCTGTCCAGGAATTTGTCTTTTCTTGACGTAAGTCCTTGGCAGCAAACAAACTACTCTAATTAGGCTCAAAATCCTTAAGTCATTTGATAACAAGGGCTTATGGATTTAGACGTCGAATTCTTGGACAGTCTCCCAGGGTTCGACATCGATCACGGACTCCGATCGCTGGTTTCCATTCTACCGGACCAGGCTCAGGTGGTCACCGCAGTTCCAGGCCGGTCCCTTGTGGTGCAGGCGTCTCGCCGCTCTGGCCTGAGGCCTGCGCCACCAGGCTCCAACATGCCACCCCATGACGCCGATCCTCGACTACATCAACCGGACGGAGCTTTTCCAGACCGACCTCGCCACCGCGGTGAGCAGCATTCCGAAACTCGGTATCGCGGCGGCCGCCAATCTCGTCCAGATCGAGGCTGCCTCGTTCACGGCCGACATCAACCTCTCGACGCCCCAGCGGCCCTGCCTGAACACGTTCATGAACCAGCAGGCCGGCCCCTGCTGACCCAGATCAATGCGGCGGCGCAGTTGGGCCCGTCCGGCGCGGCCGCATTCGCCGCCGCCGTCAACAGCTTCAAGGAAGCAACCTACGATTCGACAACGGGCGCGGGGTTCCTGGGCCCGCAGGGTGCCTACGGCCGGTATTTCGTCCAGCCGACGATCGCCGACCAGGTACCAAAGACGACAATGCCGCTGTCCTACTCCGTAGGCAACACATTCGCCCTGGGCCGATACAAGGCGAAGCAGTTGCACACGACTGCCATCTACCATCGCAACTTCGGCGATGCGTCGAACGAGTACGGGAAATACGTCACCACGGCCCTCTTCCCCAACTCCGCGGTGGCGATCCGCAAGAGCGCACTGGACCAGACATTCCAGCCGCCCAACTCCGCCTTCTACGTCGAGGACGTCAAGGTGCCGACGGGCCACTACGTATTCGTGGGCCGCGTTGGCCCGATCTATCAGGGGGTGCTCACCCCTCGAAACACCCTGTACCCCGGACTGGGCTCTCAGGTTGTGATCGACAACTCGCGCGCGCCGGATATCGTCTTCGAGAATCAGCGGACGACCGGGACCTGATCCGTGCCTCCCAGCCCAATTCAGGTGCTGGACTCTGGCGATTTTACTTGATTTTCGTGGTCGTTACCCCCTCCAATTCCGCGCTCGGCGCGCGAACGAAGAACGCTGGGTACGTCATGTGTTCAAACGCACCCATGTTTGCGACGGCTCTGGTTGTGCAGCCAACACGCGTTAGCTGGCTTGCCGTAGGAACAGCTGTTGAGTCGCCGCACGGTCTTGTCGCGGAGATAAAGGCGCAGATCGGCCGTGGCGGTGAGGTCTTCAGCGTGCAGGGTACATTCCAGATAGCAAAAGGCGTCGTCGAGGTTCACATCAAGAACCTTGGGGAGACTCCGCCGTTGGGCTTCGGCCACGAGCCATGCGACCTGGTGGCGGCGAATCGCGCAGCGAACATCCTCAGCAAACCAAGGACTGATGCGGAGGAAATCCGCCCAGTTGGAGGGGTCGGTGGAGTCGAGGAATTGCCGCTGCAAAGCGGCCAGGGTTTTACGTTCCTCGCAGACCAAGGAACCGTCCACGAGGTGCAGCAGATGGTCGCGTTGCGGTTGGGACAAGGGAAGGTGCAATGAATCGAGAAAACGTTCCAGCGCCGGAGAAGGCTGTACAATGCGGGTCAGCATGAGGAACCTCCAAGGGGTGCGATCGCGCCAGTGCCAAGGATTTCCGGGAAATCCGGGAGCTTAGTTCCGGGCCGGGTGGCCCGGAACTGCGGATCGCCTCGAGCCCTTCGGGCGGAAGTTCACTCGTGCTACCTTTCCGGGGATCGGAGCCAGAATCCCAGCTCGCGCCCGAGTTCCCCGTACAGATTCGCCCACGGGCATTTGTCGTAAGTTACGTAATCCTCGAACATCTCTTCCCCGGCCGCGATGTCCCGCAGGGTGAGCGAGAAGAGGCCGTCGGAACCGAGGCAACTCGCCGAATTGGGCTGAGGGGAGTGATTCACGAAGCGCCCGTTGTCCACGATGAAGAATAGAGTGTCGTACCGTTTCGAGTAAATGCCGAACCTCTGGACCGCCTCGACAAACTCACGGCTCCCCGGCGATTGCGCGGAGGCGAGCAGGGTCTCGAACGGCTCCTTGCGGAAGTGAATGAGATCGGCGAGGCGGACGCGCCACCAGGCCGTGCCGCACGGGATCGCCTCCCGGGCGAAGACACCGAAACCGTGGATCGGGCTGGGGCGGGCCTCGACCAGCGTGAAGACGGGGTTCGAGAACGGGCCATCGTCCGTCATTCCGCCACCTCTTCTTATACGGGCCGTCGGTAAACGCCGCAGGATCTGCCGGGTGTCGACGACCCTGCCCTTGAAGAAAGTCTTCGCGAATTCGATTACGACCCCGACATCGTACCACCCGCAACTGAAGAGGTCGAGAAACACGCTGTCGCTGCTTTCGATGAAGTGCGCGGAGATCAATGAAGTCTCGATCAGTTGGACCATGGAGTATCCGCACACGGCCGGGTCGTCCCCGAACCGGACGACGACCGCTTCCCCGAATCGCCGGACTCCCAGCAGGTCGCACAGCCGGCGAGTGAACGACTCGATCGCCTCCCGATCCCGAATGAGCGACGGGTCACATTCGGAAATATCCACACACGACGAGAGTCCCCATGCCTCGGATTCCAGATACTCCGAGCGCGTCACGGACGTAACCGGCTTCATCGCGATCTCCTTGTTACGGCGACTCCAGGATCGAGCATATCTGAGGGTTCGACATCCGTGCGGAAAAAATTTTGGCTCATCCTGCGTTTCGGGGGGGTTATTCCAATAATGCATGAGCGGAGGGCTATAATCCCGTCCTTGGACCCGGGATTCTGCGTATGGTTTCTCACCAACTAGGATGGTGTGTGCAGGGAAGCTGAATATCTTGAAGCTCATTGACGATGCCAGGTGCTCTGAGACCGTCCGAGCGA
>JBAUOX010000312.1:0-2224 GCA_049579985.1 Isosphaeraceae bacterium
CGGAGGAGAAGGCGATCCGCCTGGCCGATGACGCTTTCGTCCGCGACTACAACAAGGGAGACACCAAGGCCCTGGTCGCCCGGTTCACCGAGGACGCCGAGGTCGTCGAGGAAGACGGCGCAAGGTACCGCGGTCATCCCTTGATCGAGCAGCGCCTGGCCGATACGTTCGCCGCTAGCCCGGGAGTGAAACTGGAGATCAATACCGACTCGATCCAGCTCCTCAGTCCCGATGTGGTCAAGGCAGAGGGCCGCACCGTGGTCACGCCGGCCAGGGGGTCGCCCGAAATGCGCAGGCACATAGCCCTCCTGGTCCGGCGCGATGGACGCTGGTTGATCTCGAGCATCCGCGAGGAGACCGACCCGCTGGTTACCCCGCATAACCGGCTCAAGGAGCTGGAATGGATGCTCGGCGAGTGGGTCGATGAGGGACCGGACTCCCATGTCCGGGTCTCTTGCCGATGGTCGGAGGATGGAAATTTCCTGATCCGCACCTTCACCGTCAAGGTGCAGGGCAAGCCGGTGCTGACGGTCCACCAGCGGGTCGGCTGGGATCCGCTGGCCCGGCAGTTCCGCTCCTGGGAGTTCGACTCCGAGGGGGGCTACGGCGAGGGCAAATGGAGCCGGGACGGCGAGCGATGGGTGATCAAACACACCGGCGTCCGGCCCGAGGGAGTGACCGCTTCGGCCACGCACATCGTCTCGCGGGAGCGGCCCGACCTGGTGCGCTGGGCCGCGATCGACCGCGTCCTCGGCGATGAGAGTGTGCCCGAGGAACGAACTTACGCGATGGTTCGCGTTCCCCCGCCGCCGCAAGTCCCGTCCGCTGGCCAGAAACCAGCTTCCCCGACACCTAAAGAGACGAGGAGCCCCCGATGATTCGCAAGTCTTCACTCGTCGCGCTCGTCGCGTTTCTGGCGGTTCTGCTCGCTGGCGGGCAGATCTTGGCGTTCCACGGCTTCGGTGGTGGTGGTGGTTTTCGCGGCGGCGGCGGCTTTCGCGGCGGCTACGGCGGAGGGTTCCGGGGCGGCTATGGAGGCGGCTACCGGGGCGGTTATGGCGGTATGCACTATGGTGGGATGGAATCGTTCGGCCGGACGCCCTCATTCAGCGCGGGCCGCTCGTACGGTGGCTACGGCTCGGGCATGAGCTACGGAACTCGAGGAGCTGCCGAAGGAATGCGCGGAGGCCAGCTCGATTACGGCGCGCGCTCGGGTTCCTACGATACGGCGCGGGGAGGGACGATCAACTACGGCGCGGCGGGAGAGGCCGCCAGAGGCCCCGGCGGCGGCGTAGCGGGGCGCGGAGTCTATGGGGTTGAGGGCACCACGGCCGGCGGCCGCTCCTACGCGGATGTCGGTCGTGCCGGCGGGGCGGTTGGACCTGGCGGCGCGGCCGTGGCGGGGCGTTCGAACGTTGGGGTTGCCTCCGGACCGCGTGGGACCGCTGTCGAAGGCTCGCGAGGATTCGCGGCTTCCGGGTACGGGGGAGCCTACGCCGGGAGGTCTTACGGTGCCTCCGCGTTCCGACCCAACGGCTTCAACGCCTACGGTGGGTATCACAATGGCTGGGTCCACGGCTACTGGGGCGGCCACGACTCCGCCGCCTGGGGCTGGCGCAACCCGTACTGGGGAGGCGGCTGGGGCTACGGGGGCTGGGGCATGGGCCTCGGCATGGGCATGGGCTTGGGGCTGGGCTACGGGCTGGCCTCCTGGGGCTACGGCTCGTCCCTCTACGGCATGGGGTACATGCCGTACTCCAACCCCTACTATGACGACTACTACGGCGCGGGCGCGGGGGTGGCGATGGCCTCCCCTTACAATTACTCCCAGCCGATCGACACTGTCAGCGCCGCGGCCGACGAATCCGTCGCGAACCCGGCCGAGGCGCTCTTCGACGCCGGCCGGGCATCGTTCAAGCAGGGCAATTACACCGACGCACTCCAGCAGGCCGACGCGGCCCTGGCGAAGCTGCCCAACGACACAACTTTGCACGAGTTCCGTGCGCTCTGCCTGTTCGCCTTGAAGCGCTACGACGAGGCGGCCGCAGCCCTCTACGCCGTGCTCTCGGTCGGGCCCGGCTGGGACTGGACCACGCTCATCGGCCTCTACCCCGACATCGATACCTACACTGCGCAACTGCGCACGCTCGAGGATTACTGCCGGTCGCACACGGATTCGGCCTCGGCCCGGTTCGTGCTTACCTATCACTACCTGACCCAGGGA
>JBAUOX010000313.1:0-14196 GCA_049579985.1 Isosphaeraceae bacterium
CGGGTTCAGATCACCGCCGCGCTGGAGCGGAACGGCAATAACCGCCTCCGCGCCGCGGCGGAGCTGGGCATCAGCCGCATGACCCTCTACAAGAAGCTGCACAAGCTCGGTTTCATGGCATCGTGAATGGGTAGTGGGCAAGTGGGCAAGTGGGCAGTGGGCAGTCGGCAGTCGGCAGTCGGCAGTCGGCTGGCGACTGGCCGTCGTGTCACTCTTCACTACCACAGGCAACGTCCTCTCCCCGGGCTTCAAGCTCCGGGCGATCGGATAGTTAAGGTCGATGCCGCACACTGGCAAATCCCCTTACGCCATAGGGTCAAGCTGGGGTCACTCTGATAGCGAAAGTGGGATCGGGCTCTGGCACGATTCATGCATCTGTGGCTGATGTTCTTCGCGTAAAACTCCCCTCGGCCAGTTTCTCGGGCACAGGGTGCGTGACCAGAATGGTCCTCCATACATTGATCGTCAACCTTTTCCAGTACATCGCCCTTCTGGTCGGCGTCGCCGTCATGGTGCGCGCCCGTGTGCCGACCTCTTGGCTCAAGTCCCTGATCGCCGCGATTCTCGCCATCCTCGTGATTCATCTTTACGCGGTGTCTCGCCACGATCTCTTCGGATTGGATTTCCAGTTCTTCTGGAAGGCGGGTTGCGACGTTTGGGGCGGAGTGGATCCGTACTCCCCCTCACGGTTTACTGAGCATCCGTTCCTCAATCCGCCGACCGCCCTTCCGCTCTTCGCTCTCTTTGCTGTCCTGCCGATCCGCACAAGCCTGGCGTTCTGGACCCTCCTCAACGTCAGCTCCAGCCTGGGGCTGATCGCCCTGGCCCGATCGGCGCTGATGTCGCAAGATCGCCTCGACGCCGCCGGAGGCCAGGTGCGGGCAGGGCTCGAGTCTCTGCCGCTTGTTGCGATCGCGGCATTGGCGATCTGCCTGAGCTTCTCCGAAGCCTCGCTGAAGGGCCTCTACCTCGGCCAGCTCGGCGTGTTCACCGCCGTGATGCTGCTCCTGGCGCTGGTCGCCCAGGGTCAGGGACGGCCGATCTGGGTTGGGGTCTGCCTCTTCCTGGCAACGGTCAAGTTCGTGACGATGATCCCCTTCCTGGTCCTGTTTCTCCGCCGGCCGGACCGCCTGAGCTGGGTTGTGTTACTGGCCCTGGTGGTGGGCTCTTGCGCGCTGACCGGACGAATCGCCGACCTGCCCGGTCGCCTGGCGACGCTGGCGCAGCGAGCAGGGGAGTTGTCGGCCCCGGGTAAGGTCAATGACTACTCCTACGAGGGGACGCGAAACGAGAGCATCATCAGCTTCGACCACCTGTTTTACCGGCTGGGGATGCGCGATCGTGACTGGATCCGGTACGCCCAGGTGTTCGCTATGCTGACGGTCGGGGCGTGGGCTGCCTACCTCGTGATCCTGAAGGACCTGCCGCGACCGGCGGCCGCGTGCCTGGTCGGTTTCTTTTCGCTGCTCTTCCTTTACCATCGGGATTATGACACCGTGATTCTGGCCTTGCCCCTGGCCTATTGCGCCGGGAAAGTGCGAGTGACGACTGGCCCGGCCCGCTGGCTCTATACGGCGTGCGGCTTGATGGCGATCGCGATTCTCTACGCGGACGCGCTCTTTCTCAGGCTCTTGACGCAACGGTCGCTGGGTTGGGAAACGTGGGGGCGCCTGGTTCAGGCGACGGTTCTCCCCTATGCCACGTGGCTCATCCTGCTGGCGATGCTCTTACTTGCCTTGTCGACGCGTGCCGACGGCGCCCTCACAGGGGAAAAGCAGAGCACGAAGGGAACATTGGTTGTCAATTGACAGTAGAGTGAATACGACCGACTGACTGACGACTGCTTGTTCTTTGTCTGGAGTTTCCGGGGGGATCAGGTTGGTGCGTGGGTACCTGTCCGAGCTCGGCAATCGGCCATGGATCTGGCTGGTCGGGATCACGTTGGTTTCCGTGCTCCTCGTCCAGGGCGGTCGCACGGTGATGCCCTGGGAAAAGATGTTTCCCGATTACATCACTTACTGGACGGCAGGTAAGCTTGTCGCCAGCGGCCAGAGCCCTTACGACGTCGACCGGCAGTTCCAGATCCAGCGCGATCTGGGGTGGGACCGATCGATCAATGGCCGGGGGGTCCTCGGTTTCCTGCCCTATTATTATCCTCCCTGGTTCGCGCTGGGCTGCACGCTGCTCGTCCCCCTGGGATTCGAGGGGGGCAAGATCGCCTGGTTCTTCCTCAACCTGGAGATGCTCTTCTGCTCGTGCTTCGTGCTCAGAGACGCCGTGCCCGGCGTGCCGCGATCGATCGCCCTGGCGGCCGTCCCGCTCTGCTTGTTCTCGGTGGAGGCCCTGATCGCGGGACAGACGGCCATCCTGATCTTGTTCCTGGCGGCCCTGGCCTGGAGGCTGCTGGACCGCCACCGCGACCGGGCCGCGGGTGCCGTGCTGGCCTGCCTGACGACCAAGCCCCAGTTGGCCGCGGTCCTCGTCCTGGCGCTGGGCGTCTGGGGGGTGCGCCAGCGTCGTTGGAGTGTCTTTCATGGGTTCGCCGCGACCCTCGCCTTGCTCTGTTTGGCCAGCGGCGTCGTTGTGCCGTCATGGCCGATGGAGATGCTGAGCGCGACCCGGCAGACGTTGCCTCCCACGGAGTATTTCCCCTGGCTGGGCAATACCTGGTACCTGATTCTCAGGACGCTTGGCCTGCGAAGCTGGCGCCTTTGGGTGCTGTTCCTGGCCGTCGCCCTGCCGTTCCTCTGGGCCGTGGCGAGGACGGCCGTCGACCCGGGGCGCCCTGTTCGCGACGTGATGGCCCTGGGGTTGCTCGCCGCCTTCTTCGTCGCGCCCTACGGTCGAGATTACGATTTTCCGGTCCTCTGGGTCCTGGCCCTCGTGCTGATCGGCGACCGGCTGTCCGAAAAGGCCGGGGCGGCACTCCTGGTCGGCCTGATCGTGATTCCCTACCTCCAGTTTATTCTTCTCGTTCGCTATAGCCGCCTGATTATCCCCGAGGTTGGTTTCTACATCGAGTGCACTTATTTCTGGGTGCCCGCGCTCCTGGCCATACTCTGGTTCGCCACGGACTCGAGACAACGACCTTCAGCCACGGAATGAAACTCGGATGGGAGCAATGAAACAGTGATCAGAATTTTTTTGGCCACGGATGAAACACGGATGGGAAGGGAGACAGCAATCACGATTTCTCAGCCAAGAATGGGACGTCGCTCCAGCCTTTCGTCTGAAAGTCATGTGCCGTCTGATGCGTGTCCTTATCCGTGTTTCATCCGTGGCTGCTTATTCTTCATTTGGTGATCGCCTTCATCCGTGTTTGACCGTGGCTTGGCCACTTACGGCCTCAGGAATGATAAGTAATGACTAGGGGTTTCAAGCTCGCAGCCTGCACGCTCTCCGCGATCGCGGTTCATGCCCTGATCTTCGTGGGGACGCACGCTGGGTTGAGCGCGGCTAACGCGGCGCTGAAGGCCTACGGGCCAGCCGATGTGGGCTCCGTGGAATGGTCGCACCGCTACTACTATGACTATGCTTCCGCGGCCCTCGCGGGGAAAGTCCCCTACCGGGATTTCGCGTTTGAATACCCGGTTCTGTCGTATCCCCTTTTCCTGATTCCCCGCCTCTTGGTGTCGGACTTCGAGAGCTACCGTTATGCCTTCATGGCGGAGATGTTCCTCTTCGATGTCGCGGCGATCGTGCTGATCGCGCGCCATGGCGGCGAGAACGAACGGATCGCGATGGTTGCCCGCCGGCAGGGCTGGTACACGCTGTACTGCTTCCTCCTCGCCCCGCTAGTGATCGGCCGGTTCGAGCTGGCACCCATGGTGCTGGCCTTCGCGGCCGCCCGATGGTGGTTTTCAGACCGGGCCATCCTCGGAGGGATTACGGCGGGCCTGGGCACACTCATGAAGATTCTTCCCGGGGTGGTGGCTGCGCCGGCTCTGGTGTGGGAAGCCTCGCGGCTGCGGACCACGCGGGCCCGGGGGATGACCGCGTTTCTGGGGACGGTGGCGGCGGGCGTTGCCTGCTGGTTCTTGCTTGGGGGTACGCAGGTTCTGGAATCGCTGAGCTACCATACCGCTCGGGGCCTGGAAGTCGAGTCGCTCTTCGGCGGAGCACTGTTTCTCGTTGGCACGATCACGGGCGCGAAAGTGCCGTGGATCCTGAACTACAACGCGTACCACGTGGCGTCGGCGTGGGGAGAAAAACTGGCGATTCTTGCTTTCCCGCTCCAGGCCGTGGCGCTCCTGGCGGTGATGTGGGGCTTCCAGCGATCGGGGATGGCCGACGGTCCGCGCTTCTTGGCGGCCGCGGTGCTCTCGTTCATCGTCTTCGGCAAGGTGTTATCACCGCAATACTTGATCTGGCTGTTCCCGTTCGTGGCGGTACTGGACGACCGCACGGGCAGTGTGGCACGGAAGATATTCCTTCTTGCCTGCTTGACCACGACGATATTTTACCCCGGACCCGGCCTCGCGATGGTTCTCAAGCATCAGGCCGGGCCAATCCTGCTCTTGAATCTGAGGAATGTGCTCCTGGTCTGGTTGTTTGCGATGCTCGTTTACTGTCCGCGAGAGGGCCTTCGTCTCGAGAAGCATCCGGCTGGGATAGAGGATGCGGTGGTACCTTGAGCGTCCTAGAAGCCGCCGGTGCGTCGATTGACCGCGGTGCAGCCGAGGCGAATGCCTGAACTGCAAGCCAGCCCAGTCGTCAGATCGGTGATCGCTGAAGGATGGTGGCTGTTCTGGCCCTTGCTTTTGTCACCTCCAGGAATCGGGAGATCGCCGTGATATCGCTTGAAGATCTTCCGCCGCCGCCCGACTCGGCGAGACGAGGGAGCGAACGCCTGCTTGGCGCTTGGTCGTCAGGAGGTTACGCTCCGAGGTTCGCGTGCGGTACACCGGAACAGTTGATCGTGTCCAGCCCGCTCTCGGATCGCCACGAAAGGTGGGACATCCGAGACTCTTCGGGGCGAAGGGTGCTCACGGTTTTTCGACTCGCACTCAAGTAACCGGCTCTTCTTGGGGATCTGCTTCTTTCGGGTTCGAGTACATGGTTAGAGATATGTCTGTCGATCGTCCTCGCGAAGAGCCTCGCTGGTCGAGAAGACCCAGCCCTCTTGAATCGGAGGAACATGTGAGCGGGGATCCTTGGCTCCGGCGTATCCTCCCGTTTCTGTTGATCGCTGCCCTCGGTGTCTTGTTCTTCGCCAAGCTGGTTTTTCATCCCTCCTGGGTCCTTTACACCGATTTTTCCGACCTGCTGTCGTATCACGTCCCGCAGGCACGCTTTCTCGTGAGCTCCCGGCAGCAAACCGGAGAGCTGCCGCTGTGGTGCCCCTACAGTTTCGCAGGCATGCCCTTCATCCATGACATTCAGGTGCAAGCGTTTTACCCGCCTCATCTCGTGCTTTATGTGTTGCCCGAAGAAACGGTCGGCGCCGCACTCAGCTGGCTGATTGCGGCCCATGTGATCGTCGCGGGATGGACCATGTTCGCCTACGCGCGAAGCCAGGGTCTGAACCAGACCTGCGCCACGGTCGCGGCGCTGGGGTACATGTTCTCCGGGAAATGGCTCCTCCATTTACTGGCTGCGGGCCAGTACATCGCGATCGGGTTGGCCTGGATTCCCTTGGTCCTGTTGCTGTTGGAACGGTCGCTCGGCCGCGGCGGCTTCGTCGCCGCCACTTGGGCGGGGGCGGTTCTGGCCCTTGTGATCTTGGGTTCGCACCCTCAGTTCACTTTTTTCGCGGGCATTCTTATCGTTCTCTGGACCTTGCCCCCGGCGTTAGAGCGGGCCGGAGTCCTCGCTCGTGGCGGCGGGTCGCTCCGGAAGACTGTCCTTGGGCTGGGGCGATGGTTCGGAGCGTTTGCTTGGTGCAGCCTTGTGGCCCTGGCCCTGAGCGCGGTCCAGATCATCCCTACTCTGGAAGCCGCCGGGCTGACCAGCCGTGCAGCGTTGGGAATGCGTTTCAACATTGAAACCGACTTTTTCTTCAATATCTTGGGACTGGTCGGGCCGGCTCCCGAGAGTCTACCCGTCGTGGGATGGGAGAACCGATCCGGGCTGACGGTCCTTTGGATGGCCACCGCCTTGCTCGCTCCCGTACTGGCTCGCGGGCAAGCCCGGCTCGGACTGCAGACTGCCATCTGCCTGGGACTGGTCATCTTCGGCCTGGGGGGGGCCTTCATTTTCCAGTCGCTGCCTGGCTTCCGGTTGTTCCGGCTTCCCTCGCGGATGTTTCTACTTGCCCCCCTTCCCGTTGCCCTGCTGGTAGGGATGACAACCCAGGCCCTGTTCGATCTCCTTCGCACAGCTCCCACGGCAGGTCGAACCATGCGATGGAGCCTCGTCTTAGTCCCACTGGTAGGTATAGGCTCCGCCGCGATACTCTGTTACTGGGGTGGCCAGCCCTGGGGCGTCCCACTCTTCTTGTACTGGGGAAGCCTACTGGTCACGTTGCCGATCGCTTGCTGGGTGCTCTGGTCTGCGGGCTCAGCCAATCATCGCTCGCCGCGATGGACCGCCCCTCACCTTGAGCTTGCATGGAGCACCCTCTTGGTGGTCGACCTCTGGGCCATGGCGTGGCCTCTCGTCGAGGTTCGTCCCCTCTCTTCGATCTATGCCCCTTCGTCATGCGTTCAGTTCTTGATGAAGCAGAGGACCGCCCAGGGGCGCGTGCTAGATCGGGAGTCGCCCGACCACGGAGAATGCACTCCCTTCGTCCCGGCTCTGCCGATACTCAACCGGCTCGAACCGGTGCGTGGCTACAATCCTCTTGACATCCATCGGTACAAGGAGTTCATCCAGTTCATCAGCGATCGGGACGAGCCCTTGCAGCCACGAAATGGGATTCGCAACTTCCCTCTGGTGAACAAGAGCTTGATCGATTTTCTCGGAGCGCGGTATCTGTTGCAGCCGAGTGACTTTGCGCGCATGGCGGGGGAATCCAGCGACATCACAGGTGATTGTCGCTGGCAGAAGGTCGCAGAGGATCGGGCGCCCGAGAGGCACCTCTTCATCGCTCGAGGCGTCCGGCAATTTCCACCCTACTCGGTCTACGAGAATCGCGAGGCTTATCCTCGAGCGTTTGTGGTACCCCGCGCCGAATCGCTACCCAACCGGAGTCATGTGTTGGCAGCGCTCAAGAAAGCGGATCTGCGCCAGGTCGTTTTTCTCGAGGATCTTGATCCCCAATCAGGTGCTCCCCACCCACTGGGACGATTTCAACCAGCCTCGATCGCCGCTTACCAACCAAATCATGTCGTGATCGACGTGGAGATAGATTCGCCCGGTTACCTGGTCTTGTCGGACCCGTGGTATCCCGGCTGGACTTGCACCCTCGATGGCCGTCCGACTCGGCTCTACCGCGCCAATTATGCGTTTCGCTCCGTTGCGGTCCCGGCCGGAAAACACCAGATCCGCCTCGCCTTCCAGCCGATGTCCTACCGGTGTGGTAGCATGATCAGTTCCGGGTCGCTCGCGGCAATTCTGGGGCTGGGGCTAGTGACGGTCGTCCGATACTATCGCCGTCGGCTGCGAGGCCGGCAGCGGTCCAACCGAGTTGAATCAGAGCAGACGGGAGGCGAGGCGGCGGAATGAGCCTAGCGCGTTTTGCCGTTGAGCTGCAGGCGCGGCGGGGCCTCCTCTCCTCCCGCGGGGAGCGGGGGGAACCCCGCTTGCGGGGTCGGGCCGGAACGGCCGGATGAGGGGATTTGCGGGCCAAGGCACGCAGCTCAGCCCTCATCCGCCCCTGCGGGGCACCTTCTCCTGCGGGGAGAAGGTATGAGCACCACGGCCTTTTTTGATCGCTGTATGCAATGCGCGAGCAAACCGCGCCAGGGAGCCCGAGTGGGACAGCGGGCCAGCATGGCCGGCCCCTGATATTGATTCCGAACTGTAAAGACTGGCGAGCTGGTAAGGGGACATCCAGCTCATGGCGGTACTGGACTGCCGCACGGGGCGAGTGGCATGGAAGATCGGTCTCCTTGCCGGCTTGACCACGGCGGTGTTTTATTTGGGGCCCGGTTTCGCGGAGGTTCTCGACCACCAAGCCGCGAGGATTCTGCTCTTGAATCCGGAGAATGCGCTTTCGCAAGGGTGCGCCGCGAATGTTGAAACGGTTCTGGCGGGCTGAGACTGGTTTTTCCCTGGGAATCTGGCTGTTCCTCATGGTCGGCGGACGCAGCCGGCTCTTCCGCGATCCGGGGACGTTCTGGCACACGGCGGCGGGACACTGGATTTTCTCGACAGGCCGGCTCATCGACACCGATCCGTTCTCGTTCACGTTCGGCGGCAAGCCGTGGGTAGCTTATGAGTGGCTCGGGGAATGCCTGATGGCCGTCCTTGACGGAATCGGTGGCCTGGACACCCTCTTGCTGGCAACGGCCACGGTCCTGGCCGGCCTTTACACCTGGGCCGCCCACCGCTTTCTCCGTGGCGGCCTGCACTGGCTCCCGACTGTGTTCCTCATCATGCTGACGGTTGCGGCGAGCGCGAACCATCTGCACGTTCGCCCGCACATCAGCACGATCGTGTTCCTGGGACTGACCTACGGCTGGCTTTGCGATTTCGAGGCAAGTGGGATGGGTCGAGGCCGGCTGTTCTGGCTGGTCCCCGTCTTCTGGGCCTGGTCCAACATGCACGGCGGCGTCCTGGGGGGACTGGCGACGATGGTCCTGGCGCTTGCGGGCTGGTGCATCTTCCGGTTGGCCGGGCTGGAGTCGCCCATCGCGCGTCCCCGCCAGGCGATCTTCGTGGTCTTGCTCATCGCCTCGTGCGGGCTGACGTTCGTGGTCAACCCTTATGGCCTGCGCCTGCCGCTCGTCTGGCTCGAGATCATGAGGTCGCCGGTCGTGGCGCGCCTCATCCACGAACATGCCCCCCTCGACCCCCGGGATCCCGGGGGATGGTCAGTCCTGCTCCTTGGCCTGATCTACGCCGCGACGCTGGCGAGCGTTCGGCCCTGGCGGCCCCTCGTCACCTGGCTGCTGCCGGTCTTCTGGCTTTGCCAGGCCCTCACGCGGGTGCGGCACTCCCCGCTCTTCGCCATCACCGCCGTGCTGGCGCTGGCCGAGATGCTTCCTCACACCCGCCTGGCCGCCTGGCTGGCACGGCCGGGTCGCGACCTGTTCCGGTTCCGATCTCTGGATATGGAGGCGGCACGGCGGATCGACTGGAGGCCGGCGCTTCTCCCGGCGGGCGTTATCCTCCTGGCCGCGGTGCTTCAGGTGGCCAGCATCCCGGCGCCCATCCTGGGCCGGGGCTGGGTGCAGCTCGACCCGAAGCACTGGCCGGTGGAGCTCTTGCCGAAGCTGCGGCAAGCCGAGCGCGAGCACCCCGAGGGGACCCGGATCTTCAACGAGTTTCTTTATGGAGGGTTCCTGATCTACTACACGCCCGGACTCAAAGTGTTCATCGATGACCGCTGCGAACTCTACGGGGATGAGTGGCTGGTGGAATACTCGAATGCGATGCGATTGAACCCCGAGCGCGTCGATCGCTGGCAAGAGACATACGGCTTCCCCTATGCTCTCGTGGCGCGGGGAACGGCTTTCGATCGTTACCTGGGGCAGTCGCGTCGGTGGTCCGTGGTGAAACGAACCGGCACGGCCACGCTTTACGAGATCAGCGCGCGGGAGCAGCGTCCGGAGGAACACACTGCCACAAGGAAGAGAGGAGGAGCCGCAGGATGAGAACAGGGGGCGGAAAAGGTAAGGCCGCTCGGTGTCCACGATCCTTGGCGCGAGACGTCGGCGCGTACAGGGGAGTGTCAATCTTCGTTTACACTCGGCGTGCCGTCCACCGCAAGAATCATTGACGAAGAAAATCGCTCGGCTCGCAATACCTTTTAGTTCACTGGATCTAAGTTGGGCAGCGACAAGAAGTTCCGAGCCGACTTGAAAAAATCGGCATGTTCTTTCGCAATTTGGAGCCCCGCAGAGACTGCTTCGGCATGAATGCTGCTTTCCTAAGAAGCACGAGTCGTGCGGCGTTCCGACGAGCTGGCCGGGTCGGCCGGACAGTTGGAGACCCGGATCGGCCAGCCAACGAAGGCGCGCTCCTTTCCAAGCCTTGACCAGGAGAAAATTCCATGACCAAGCTTCTCGCCGCCTCCACCAAGTTCGTCCGTGATGAAGATGGTGCTTCCTTGGTCGAATACGGCCTGCTGCTGTCCCTTGTCGCCGTGGTTTGCATCGTGGCCATCACCACGCTCGGCACCAGCATCTCCACCATGTTCACCAACCTGGCCGGCCTGATCTGATCGCCCCGGCAGTTATCGGCGTTCCCGACCCCTTTGCACATACCTGATGAGTCATGAAGGCTGGGCAAGGGGGCGTCAGGAAGGTTCGACATCGAAGTAACTTTTCCGAGACTCGAGGGACGTCCATGACCTTGCTGGTCGTTGCGGCGTGCGAGTTCAACCGAGATGAGACGGGTGCCTCGCTGCCCGAGTACGCCCTCCTTCTCGTGTTGATCGCGGTCATCTGCGTCGCCGCGATGAGCGCGCTCGGAAGCCAGATCAGCAATGTCATGATGGCACTTGCCTCGAGTCTCTAGCCGGTCGCCAAACGCTCTCCGGGGTCCTTGCCATTGCGAGGGTTGGTTGGAGCGAGGAGGAGTTGGATGGAGTCTCGGGCCCTCGGCCGAGATTCGAGCCGGCTCAATTTTCTTTCGGCGCGGGTTGTTCCCGGCCGGGTCCAAAAGGGATCGCAAGTCAACATCGAGGACGACTTCTCAAGGAGACTCAGAGGTGTATGGTCAGACGGCTGTTCCCGTGATCGTCGTCCTGGTCGCCGCCCTCGTCGCGGCAGCCACCGACATCTGGAAGTTCAAGGTTTACAACGTCTTGACGCTGCCACTGCTGGTGTCGGGCTTGCTTTACCACGCGTTCCGCGCGGAGCTTGCCGACAGTCTCCTTGGGGTCCTCTTCGGATTCGCCTCGTTGATTGTGCTGTACATCATCGGGGGCATGGGGGCAGGCGACGTCAAGCTGATGGCAGCGGTGGGGGCTTGGCTGGGCATGCCGCTGACCTTTTACGTTTTCATCGCCAGCTCGCTGGCCGCGGGCGTCTACTCAATCGGGCTGGTGGTCTGGACCGGCCAGGTGGGTGAGACCGCCGTGAACCTGCAGATCCTCTGGCTCCGGCTCGCCTCGGTGGGCCGCTACCTGGGCAGCGATGATAAGGTCGAGAGCGAAGTCCGACGGTCCGACCGCCGCAAACGGATCATCCCGTTCGCCGCCATGGTGGCCATCGGCCTCGTCGCTACGCTCATCTGGATCAAGAACACGCCGTAGTTGCCAGTTGCCGGAATGGTCCGGCCTACTTTCTGAAACTGAGAACTATCACACGAGAACCGAGAACTCCTGTTGCCGGTTGCCGGAATGGAGCGACATCTTTTCCAGGTGACTGACAACTGACAACTGGTAACTGATCCAAGGGTTATTTATTTGCGTCGCGTATCAATCACGGTCCGCGGAGCTTTGAAATAGAGGGAGACGAGGTGGTCCATGAGCGCTCGATCACTGCTGGTGGTTGCGCTGGCGTTGATCCTCGGCGGTTCGGCGGCCGTGGGGGTGAATTCGATCATGCAGGGCGCGCCTGGCCCCAAGAGCGCCGTGGTCCCGGTCGTGGTCGCCGTCGTCGACCTGCCGCGCGGGGGGAGCATCACCCCGGAAGCGGTGAAAATCAAGGAGTTTCCCAGAGAGCTCGTTCCGGCCGGCGCCCTGTCAAAGCTGGAGGACGCGGTCAATCGCGGTATCTTCGTCCCGCTGACCAAGGACGAGCCGGTACTGGTGAGCAAGCTCGCTCCCAAGGGAGCGGGGCGCGGACTGGCGGCGCTGATTCCCAGTGGCATGCGGGCCTACTCGGTCAAGGTGCCGGACGTGGCGCAAGGCGTCGCCGGCTTCATCCTGCCCGGCAACCGGGTTGATGTCCTCCTCTCCATAGGCGATATCGGAGGATCCAACGAGACCGGCGGCGGCAGTACGATCACGCTGCTCCAGAACGTCGAGATCCTGGCCGTCGATCAGAAGATGGACGCCCCCGCGGACAACAAGGTTGACACCAAGGATCTCCGCTCGGTGACCCTGCTTGTCAACCCCCAGCAGGCAAACCTGCTGGACCTGGGACAGAACAAGGGGCTGCTCCACCTGGCGCTCCGCAACCTTGAAGACGACAAGGCCGCCCAGACCAAGCCGGCGGCCCTGATCGACCTGAGGTTTCGCCCGGAGAAGCCCTGGGATGAGCGGGCCAGAGGGGTGCTGGAATTGCTGGGCAAGGCCATGGCTCAGCGGCCTCTGCCGCCGTCGCCAGCGCCCAAGGCCCCGGAACCGCCTCCCACGGTCAAGATCCGTACGATTCGAGGAGTCCGCGAGGGTGCCGTCTTGATCCAGACACCTTCGGATTCGTCGGCCGGCCAACAGCAAGTGGGGGCGCTCGGCGCCCGGAACTGAACCATGCAGGTCCTTCTTTCCGGAGATCACGAAACGATCGTGGCCGATGTTCGGCGGGTCCTGCTCCGCGAGGGCCTGGAATGTCCGGCCGCGCAGGTCCTGCCCCTCGCCGCCATGGTCGAGGGGCTGGGCAAGTTCCACCCCGATCTGCTCCTGCTGGTTCTGAGCCCCGATCCCGATCGCGCCCTCAGCATCCTGGCGAATGCCAAGGATGGCACCAGGGGCCGGGTCGTGGTAGTGGGACCGAACGTCGATCCAAAGCTCGTCGTGCGGGCCCTCCGCGGCGGTGCCGACGACTACGTCGACGAGGATGACATCGAGGCCGATCTCGTGGTCGCCCTGGGACGGCTGAAGCGAGAGATGGTGGCCCATTCCGGCGCGGAGGGACGCGTCATCGCGGTCCTTGCTCCCAGCGGTGGCAGCGGGTCGAGCACTCTGGCCGCGAACATCGCCACAATGCTGGCCAAGGAGCACAAGTCGGCGGTCCTCATCGACCTGAAGCTGGAAGCGGGAGACCTGGCCGCCCTGATGGACCTGAAACCGACGCACACGGTCGCCGACCTCTGTCAAAACATGGCCCGTATTGACCGCGTGATGTTCGAGCGGTCGCTCGCGCGCCACTCCAGCGGAGTCCACCTGCTGGCCTCCCCCTTGCAGTTCGCCGACATCCCCCTGGTGACCGCCGATGGTGTCCACAAGACACTGGGAATGGCCAAGCTCATGTTCCCCTACGTCGTCATCGACCTCGATCACTCGTTTCACGCCGAGCAGGTCGAGGCGCTCCACCAGGCCGACCTGATCCTGATCGTCCTGCGGCTCGACTTCGCCTCCCTGAGAAATGCTCGACGTACGCTCGACTACGTGGAACAACTGGGCATCGGCCGCGACCGGATCCAGGTTGTGGTCAACCGCTACGGCCAGCCCAAGGAGGTTCCCTTCGCCAAGGCCGAGGAGGCGCTCGGACTGAAGATCTCCCACTATATTCCGGACGATCCCAAGACGGTCAATCGGGCCAACAACGACGGTGTGCCCATGGTGATCGCCAGCCCGTCGTCCAAGGTGTCCAGGAGTGTCATGAAACTGGCTGCCGGCGTGAATGGGATACATGGGAAATCCTGACCTGCGGTCGAGTCCTAGGAATCGCTAACAAATTGACAACGTGGGAGAGCGAGCCCCGTCTCCCGGTTACGGCGGTCTGGAGGGGCTCTGTGAGCTCCACCACCGCGCCTTTCTCGGTGCCTGTGCCTGTTCGCCGCACAACGCTTTTCCTGAGAGGGTCAGACCAACGATGAGTCGGACGCAGTTGCCAGCGAGTTCGCCCAATGGCGCGTTGATGACGGCCGAGGAGCGGTTCCTGCGCCACAAGAAGGAGCTGCACCAGCAGTTGATCATCGGCATGAACCTCGGCGCCATCGGCACGATGGGCGAGGAGGAGCTGCGGGTGGAGGTGCGGCGCGCGGCCGAGGACCTCTGCCGCCAGAGCGCCGACCTGCTCAACCTGAGTGAGCGCGAGCGGCTGGTCAATGAGGTCATTGACGAGACGTTCGGCCTGGGTCCGCTCGAGCCCTTGATGCGCGATCCGCTGGTCACGGACATCATGATCAACGGCCCCAAGACGGCCTACGTGGAGCGGAACGGCCGGCTGGAGCGTGTCAACGTGTCGTTCCACGACGAGCGGCACCTGCTCCAGATCGTGCAGCGGATCGCCGGCCGGATCGGCCGGCGGGTCGACGAGA